>JAWVDL010000299.1:0-7886 GCA_033857355.1 Gaiellaceae bacterium
GAGTTCTACCAGGAGCAGTACCAGCTGAACGGCGGCGCCCAGAACCGCTACGTGACGGGGAGTGACGCCATCGGGATGAGCATGGGCTACTACGACACGAAGGCCCTTCCGATCTACCGCTACCTGCACGCGAAGGGGCATCCGCGCTACGCGATCCTCGACAACTTCTTCCAGTCGGCCTTCGGCGGCTCGTTCCTGAACCACCAATGGCTGATCGCGGCCACCACGCCGACGTACGCGAATCCGCCGGACGCGCTCCGCTCGATCATCGACTCGAACGGGATGCCGGTGAAGTACCCGCTCTACACGCCGACGGGACCCGTGCGTCGCGGGCCGATCGCCGTCGCTTGCCCGTCGCCGGTGCCCGGACGCGCCTGCGGCGACTTCGCCGTGAACACGATGCAGCCGAGCGTCCAGCCGTTCGGCACGTTCGGGGCGAAGCTCGTCCCGCAGACCAATCCGACGATCGGCGACCGGCTCACCGCCAAGAACGTCAACTGGTCGTGGTTTGCCGGCGGCTGGTCGAACGCGGCGGGTGTCGTCGGCGGGCCGGGTTGGACGAACGGGACCGGGCCGGCTTGCTCGGACCCCAACGCGATCCCGAACTCGACGTATCCGAACTGCCCGGACAACCTGTTCCAGTTCCACCACCAGCCGTTCAACTACTTCGCCGCGTACGCACCGGGGCAGACCAAGCGGGCGCACCTGCGCGACGAGGCCGAGTTCCTGGACGTCGCTTCCGCCAGCTCGGGCAAGCACTGCGGCCTGCCGCCCGTCAGCTTCGTGAAGCCGCTGGGTGGGGAGAACGAGCATCCCGGGTACGCGAGCGAGCCGAACGGCAGTAACCACCTCGTCACGCTCGTCCGCACAGTCGAGCGCAGCGCCTGCGCGAAGGACACGATGGTGATCGTCGCGTACGACGAGTTCGGCGGACAATGGGATCACGTCTCGCCTCCCGGGCAGGGCACGAGCGGTCCGCATGATGAGTGGGGCCCGGGGTCGCGGATTCCGGCGCTGGTGATCGCGCCCGCCCTGCGCGCGCCGTTCGTCGTCGACCACACCCAACACGACACGACGTCGATCCTCGCGACGCTCGAACATCGCTACGGAGTGGCGCCGCTCGGGACGCGCGACGCGGCGGTGAAGGACCTCTCGAGCGTCTACAACGCGAAGGCGGCCCGCTAGGAAACGCGACACTGTGCGAGATGCGCATCCTGCTCGTCTCGCAGATGTATCCAGGCCACGAAGACCCCGACCTCGGGGTCTTCGTGGCGCAGATCGAGCGGGCGCTTCGCGCGCGCGGGCACGAGCTCGAGCTCGCCGTGCTCGACCGGCGCGCCGGCGGGAAGCTTCGTTACCTCGAGCTGGCGCGGGACGCCCGCGCGGCGGCGCGGCGCTTCCGGCCCGATGTCGTGTACGCGCACTTCCTCGTCCCGAGCGGTCTGGTCGCCGCGCTCGCGTCCCGGGCACCACTCGTCCTCACGGCGCACGGACGGGACGTGCGGAACATCGGCGCGGCCCTAGGCGTGCGGGCTGCCACGCGGTACGCGATCCGGCGTGCCGCCGCGGTCGTCGCCGTCTCCGACTACCTGCGCCGCGAGCTCGAGGCGAAGATCCCCGAAGCGCGCGAAAAGACCGAGGTCGTCGACTCGGGCGTCGATCTCGAGCGCTTCCAGCTCGTGCCTGCGCCGGACGGCGAGACCGCGTTCCTCTGCCTCGGCTCGCTCACCGCCCGGAAGAACGTGCTCGGCCTCGCCCGCGCGTTCGAGCGCCGCGGCGAGGGGACGCTGACGTTCGCCGGCGACGGGCCGCTCCGCCCACAGCTCGAGGGCCGCTCGGGGATTCGCGTTCTCGGCCGTGTCCCGCACGAGGACGTGCCCGGCCTGATCGCTGCGGCGCACGTGGTCGCGCAGCCGTCCCTGATCGAGCCCTTCGGGCAGTCCTTGCTCGAGGCGATGGCCTGCGGCCGGTCGGTCGTCGCGACGCGGGTCGGCGGCCCGCCCGAGTTCGTCACGCCCGAGGCCGGAGTGCTCGTCGACCCGACCGACGAGGACGAGCTCGCCCGCGCGCTCGATGCTGCGGCCGGCCTACCGCGCCCGAATCAGGCGGCGCGACAGGCCGCGGAGCCGCATGACGTGAATGGCCAGGCCGAGCGACTCGAGCAGATCTTCCTTCGAGCCATGCGCGCCTAGGCCGCGCGATCCGGCCACTCGCCGGGGCCCATCTCGTTGATGCGCTGGGGATACGGCTCGTTGTCCGGCCAGAGCCGAAGCGTGACGTGGCCGCCCGCCACCTCCTCGACCCGCCAGACCCCCGGGCCCACCCAGCGAACCGCCTCCCCGACCTCCAACGTCCTGTCGAACGTGATCAGATGAACGAAGCCGGTTTCGTCGGGCACTGAGGCCATCGCGCGTGGGATCGTAGCATAGATAGACAGACTGGTCTACCTGCTACTGTTCGGGTGATGTCCACGGCCGTCAACGAGTTCGTCCATGAAGCGCTCGTCTATACGTCGGACGAGGAGTTCTTGGACAGAGTCGTCCCGTTCCTTCGGGTCGGAATCGCTGCCGGCCAGCCGGCGATCGCCGTTCTGACCCCTGAGAAGTTCAGGCTGCTCTGCGATGCGCTTGGGGACGATTCCGGCGGCCTTGCGTTCGTCGACGCGAGCTTGCATTACCGACGCCCGTCGCACGCGCTCGCCGAATACCGCCGGCGCCTCGACGAGGAGCTGTCGCGGCCCGAGGCCGATCTCGTGCGTGTCATCGCCGAGATCCCATCCGGGCCGATGACCGTGGAGCACGAGGACTGGACGCGGTACGAAGCGGTGGTCAACCGGGCACTCGCCGGCTATCCGCTCTGGGTCATCTGCGGCTACGACACGCGCGTCGTCCCCGAGCAGGTTCTCGCTGACGTCCTGAGCGCGCACCCGCTCGTGGCAGCCGGTGAGCAGCCCGCGCGGAACGCGGACTACGTCGAGCCCGACGAGTTCATCGCCCCGCCGATCAGACGCGAGGCCAAGCGCCCGACCGGCGCCGGAGGATCGCTCGCGCGGCTGACGATCGCCGACGAGCCCGAGCTCACCGACCTGCGCCGGCTCGTGGCTGGCGCGGCGCGGGCCGGAGGGCTCTCCCCCGTCGTCGTCGACGACGTCACCGTGGCGGTCGGCGAGCTCGCGAGGGACGGCCTCCGCCGCGGCGAAGGGGAGACGAGCGTGCAGGTCGTCCGTGACCAGGCACGGTGGCACTGCGAGGTCACCGGGCCCGCGTCCGGTGCCGACGACGACCTCGGGCTCATGATCGCGCGCCTGGTGAGCGAACGCGTCGAGGTCGCAGCCGGGGCCGGCAAGGAGACCGTGCGCATGACGTTCTCGGGAGCCACGGACGTCCGGCGGCGGATCCTCGACGCTGCCTCCGAGCTCTTCTACCAGCACGGGATCCGGGCGACCGGGATCAACACGATCATCTCCCACTCGGGCGTCGCGAAGGCGACCTTCTTCCGTCACTTCCCCGCGAAAGCCGATCTCGTCGTCGCTTGGCTGCAGCAACCGGCGAGCCGTTGGTTCGACGGGATTCGAGCCGACCTGGACATCAAGAAGGAGGCGCCGGCAAGCAGGCTGCTGTCCTTCTTCGACCTGCTGGGCAAATGGTTCGTGCAGGACGAGTTCCGCGGCTGCGCTTTTCAGAACGCGGCAGCGGAGACACCGGAGGCCGCCCACCCGGTGAGGCAGGTCACGGAGGCCTACGCAGCCGAGATCCGGGACTACCTCCAGCGGACCGCAGCCGAGGCGGGCCTCTCTGACCCGGACGGGGTCGCGGAGCAACTGCACCTGTTGGCGCAGGGAGCCATCGCCACGGCCGTCGTCACGCGGTCCCCGCGACCGGCGAGGCTCGCGCGCGCCGCCGCCGAGCGTCTGATCTAGGACTCGCGCTTGGCCGCGGCGCGGTCGAGATCGGCGAGCCTGATCTCGACGAGGGGGCGGACCGTGTCTTCGAGACCCGCCTGCTGCGCCAACTCGAGCGCGCGCTCGTAGCTCTCTCTCGCCTTCTCCAGCGAGGCACCCTGTTTCAGGCGATTGTCGCCCGTGATCAGGTGACGTTGGATCTGGGCGCGGATTTCGTCGCCTGCGGCCACAGGTGTATCTTAAGCGCAGATTTCAGTAGGAGGGGTCATGGAAGCCGCCATAAATCTACGTAAACCTCTTCGAGTCCTGATCGTCGACGATCATCGGCTTTTCGCGGAGGCGTTGGAGGTGATCCTCGCCAGTGACGGGCGCATCGAGATCGCCGGCCATGCCGGCACCGGCGAGGAGGCGATCGAGGCGGCGAGGGTGTCCCAGCCGGACGTCGTCCTGATGGACATCGCGATGCCCGTGATGGACGGTCTCGAGGCGACGCGGAGGATCGCAACGGAGGTGCCGAGCGCCGCGATCCTGATGCTGACGGGCTCGAACTCGCGGATCGACGTCGACCAGGCCAAGCAGGCGGGCGCCGCCGGTTACGTGACGAAGGATCGGATTGCAGCGGAGCTCGTCCGCGCGATCCTCGAGGTCGCAAAGGCTTAGAGCCCGTCTCAAAATGAAGCACGGGCCGGCTGGGCGCGCTGGACGGCGCGATGCGTCGTCCTCGGTCGCGCCCACATAGCGCTGCTATGTGCGCGACCTGCGTCCTAGCCTCGCACTCGCCCAGCACACTCAGCCAGCGCGTGGTCATTCTGAAACGAGCTTTTAGTTCGCTACCCTGAGCGCGTGCCCTGGCTCCAGATCTCGGCGGTCTTCCACGTTCTCGTCTCGATGGCGCTCGTGGGGCTGATCCTCATGCACTCCGGCCGGGACGCAGGCCTCGGCGGGATGGGCTTCACGCCCGCCTCGCAGGGCGGCACCCACATCGTCGAGCGGAACCTGACTCGGCTCACGGTCGTGGTCGCGTTCATCTTCTTCGCGAACACGATCGCGCTCTTTCACCTCCTGAAGTAATGCGCCGGCTGGCGCCGGCTGTTGCGGTCGTCCTGGCGTTGACCGCGTGCGGGTCGTCCTCGCGTTCGGTCGTTTTCTTCGTGGCCCGAGGGCCCGCGCACACGATTCGGGTCGCGCTTCCGGGCTATCGCTGGCCGCTCGACCCGGCCTCCGTTTCGGGGCGCGACGAGTTGACGCTCGCGCGCGCTCTCTTCGCCACGCCCCTGAAGACGGACTCGAGGAGCGGGGCTCTGAGGCCCGGTCTCTGCACCAGCTGGACGAGCTCGCACGGCGCGAGGACGTGGCGGTTTCGCTGCACGCACGCCGGTGCAGTCGCTGCGGAGCTGAAGCGGATGCGGCGGCTGCCCCGCTCTCCGGACGGGTGGCTCTTCGCGCCGATCGCCGGGCTCGACCGCTCGGGCTCGACGATCGACGTCAGGCTGCGCTTCCCTTGGCGACGGTTCCCCTACGCGCTCACCGTGCCGGCCGCGGCCCCGCCGGGCGTCGCCGGGCCGTTCGAGGTGGAGAGCGCCTCGCCTCGACGTCTGGTTGCGCGCCGTGGTCAGGTTCGGCTCGTCTTCACCAGACTCGTCGCGGTCGATGCGGTCCGCGCGTGGCGGGAGGGCGAGGTGGACGACGCGCCGGTCCCGCTCGGAGATCTCCCGCGGCTCAAGCTCGACCACGCGATCGGGCCGTTCGTGCACGTCCGCCCGCTCATGGGAGTCGATCTGATCCGGTTCCGGCTCCGCAGCGCGCCGCTCGCGGATCTGCCGCGCACCCGTCGCGTCTACTGGCAGACGGCCAACCGTGGCGACTACGCCCAGCTCGTCGCCGGCGGCGGCGCGGCGCCCGCTTTCTCCCTGGCAGGCTCGGGCCGTGCCCCCGGCCCGGCCGCACTGAGGCAGGCGCGGAGGGACATCGCCTCGCTGCCGCCGGTCTCCGTTCCAATCGCGGTTCCTGCTGATCCGGAGCTGCGCTACGCAGCCGAGACGCTCGTCGCGGACTGGCGGGAGCTCGGTCTCGGCGCGCGGGTGGTCACGGGCTCGGCCGGTGCGCGGTTCGAACGGGTCGTGGCCGCCTATCCGCAGGACGAGGCGCTGCCGGCCGCGCTTCTCCTCCCTGGGGACTCGCGCGCTCGGATGCTCTTGCTCGACGCTCTGGCGCAGCGCGACCAGACGGGCGCGCTCGCACGGGTGGATGCCGCGCTGCGCGCCGAGGCGGCGGTCGTCCCGATCGCAGGCGTCGCGAGCGCGAGGCTCGTCTCGCCGCGACTCGCGGGGTGGCGGCAGGACGTCCTCGGCGTCGTGGACTACAGCTCGGTCAGAGTCCGGGCTTCGACCCGGAGCCCGTGATGTTGAAGCGCGCCGTCGCGAGCGCCGGAACGAGCGCCCCGTAGGGATACCGCTCGCCGTAGAAGTCGCTCGCGTTGACGAGCTGGGTCTTGCTGGTGAGTCCCGGAACGTCTTCGAGGACCTGCGGCACGCAGACGGTGAAGCGGAGGTTGACGAGCGGCTCCGCGACCTTGCCGTCGCGGATGCGGAACGTGCCGTCGCGCGTCATTCCCGTGATCACGCCCTCGCGCGGGTGGACGATGTTCAGGTAGTGGAGCCGCGTCACGTAGATGCCGTCGCCGACGAGCTCGGCGAGCTCCTCGACCGAGTCGGCCGCGCCCGGCGCGAGGGAGAGCGCGAATGGGAGCGGGCCGTAATCGCGCATCATCGCGGGTGGCGCATGCCCTGTCGTGGCGTGCCCGCTGCCGGCCTGCGCGGCCGTCGTCCTGTCCCACACCACGTCGCGCGCGATCCCGTCCTCGATCAATCCCACGCGCTGCTTGGGCGAGCCCTCGAAGTCGAACCGCTTCGGCAGATTCCGCGGATCGAGCGCGTCGTCCACGATCGTCACCTTCTCGTCGGCGATCCGCTCCCCGAGCCGGCCGGCGAGGTAGCTGCGCTGCTCGAGGAGCCCGAGGGCTCCGAACGAGTCGTACGCGAAATAGCCGAGCAGCTCCGCGATCGCGTACGGCTCGAGGACGGCGCGGTAGGCGCCCGGCTCGAGCTCCCGCGCGTCGCGCGTGCGGTGCGCCTTCGCGGCTGCCTCGCGGGCGACCGAGGCGGGATCGACGTCGGCCGCGCGCCACGCGCATTGCTCGGCGTAGCCGGAGATCCCCTCGCCGGCCGCGAGCACGAGCGCGGTCGCGTCGGTGACCGCCTGCTGCGTGTCGACGCCCGCGCTCGAGCGGACGGCCAGCTCGGTGATGCCGCTCGTGTAGAAGCCGTACGCATCCAGGCCCTCCGCCGCGTCGATCGCGGCTGCGGCCTGGCGGGCCTGGTCCTCCGGAGACTGCGCCGCCGTCGCCTCGTCGTACCCGTCCGCATCGGGCAGCTCGGCCGGCTCGGCCAGCCCCGGAAACGTCGGTTCGGCGACCGCGCTGTCCGCTGCGGCACGCGCGCGCCGGACGAGGCTCGCGAGCCCGTCGTCGTCGACCTTGTTCGTGACGGCCACGCCGACCTTCCCCTCCCGGACGACCCGCAGGGTCACGACGACGTTCTCGATCAGCGTCGGCTGGTGCACCTCGGACGCCGCGAACCGCGCGAGCCCGGAGCGCTCCGCGAGGACGACCGCCTCGGCCTCTTCTCCGTCCGCGGCGGCGAGCGCCGCGGCCGCGGCCTCGGCGGCGACGCTCAAGCCTTCACCCCTATCTGCACGTTGCGGAAGCGCGCCGGCGGCGCCCCGTGCGAGACGTGGGCCCCTTGGCCGGGCTGGCCTTTGCCGCAGTTCGTCAGGCCGACCATCTCCCAGGAGTCCGGCCCGCCAACCGCGTCGAGCGAGCCCCAGAAGACGGGCGTGATGCCCGTGTAGGTCGCGTCCCGCAGCATCCGGCCGAGCCTGCCGTTCTTGATCTCCCACGCGATCTGCGTGCCGAACTGGAAGTTCA
>JAWVDL010000300.1:0-4163 GCA_033857355.1 Gaiellaceae bacterium
TCTGCCGCCCGCCCGTGCCGGCCCCACGCGCCCTCGTAGCTCGCGTAGCCCTCCCAGGCCGGCTCGGCGCTTGCCGGCTCGATCTGCGTTCCCTCGTGCCATTCGTTGTAGCTCGTCACCGTGACCATGTCCGGCGCCGCGTCGAGGGCGGCGCGCCACATCCGGTCGTACGTCTGACCGCGACGGCGAGGCTCGACGGTGGTCGCGCCGGTCGACCGGCGCGCGTCGAAGCCCGGGCCGACGGACGGCGCGCAGAGGAGGTGCTGGACGCGAGCCTGCGCGCAGATGCGCCCGAATGACGACGCCTTGTACCGGACGATGTCGTAGGTGTAGACGCCGGTGAACCGTCCGGCCGCGGCGAATCCGGCCAGGCCAGTGCCCGCGAAGATCCGCACGCCCGTGAGCCCCGTGTTGGCGGCCGCCCAGTCGACCGCCGGAGACAAGAGCGGCTCGTAGACGTAGAAGTCGGTGATCCCGAGCGCGCGGGCGCTCTGGATGTCCGCGGCGACGCTCGCTGGGGTCCGGCCGGCATAGGGCTCGACGTGCAGAGCGACGGTGAGCCGGGCGGCCCGGGCCGCCTTCAGCACGGCCGGCAGACGCTGGTCCTCCACCGATCCGATCCCCCACCACGAGACGATCACCTCGTCGACGCCGGCGGCGCGGATGTCGCGCATCTGGGCGCGGAGCACGACGGGATCGCTGCTGGAGTAGACCCCCCGCGCCGGGAAGAAGTTCGAGGCGATCTGGAACGGCGCCGGACGGTTGTTCTGGGCCCAGTGGCCGTACGCGCCGTCGCGCGGCTCGGTGCTGTACCACGAGTAGTAGAAGATCCCGACGCGCGGCGTCCTGGCAGCCTCCGCGGAGGCGGGCGCCAGAAAACAGAGCAACAGCGTGAGGAAGAGGAGTCGACGCATCCGAAGGCCGCGGGGTGCGGTGCGTAGTGTCTCATTCGGCGATGACGACTTCCAACCCTGCGCGAATCGCGGTCCTCGGTGCGAGCGGGAACGGCAAGTCGACCGTCGGACGGCGCCTCGCGGAGATCCACGGCGTGCCGTACGTCGAGCTCGACGCGCTCCACCACGGTCCGGGCTGGACCGAGGCGAGCGCGGAGGAGCTGTCGCGGCGGGCCCTCGCAGCGGTCGATGCGAGCGACGGCTGGGTCGTCGACGGGAACTACGGGCGGAAGATCGGCGACATCGTCCTCGAGCGCGCCAACCTGGTCGTCTGGCTCGACCAGCCGCTGCCTCTGATCCTGTTCCGCCTCTGGCGGCGCTCATGGCACCGCATCCGAGGCGACCTCGAGATCTGGAACGGAAACAAGGAGCAGTGGCGGCACATGCCGGACCTCTTCTCATGGACCATCCGCAGTCACCGGAGGCTTCGCAAGACCGAACCGGAGCGCCTGAGCCACCATTCGGGGCTGCGCTGGGTGCGACTGCGCTCGCCGCGCGAGGTCGAACGCTTTGTTCAAGCCGAAAGTGACCGGGCGCAGTCCCTCAACAGTGGGATTGCCCTACCTCATTCGTAACCCGATGATTTGGAACGAGAGACGCATTGCGGCCGTCTCACACCTGCGGACACTGCGGAGATCCAATGACAAACGTACTTGTTGCGCCCGGCGAGGCGACGAGGCATACGGAGCTACCTGCGCCCCTCGACCTGGACTCGTTCAGGCCCGAGGACACGCGTTGGCGTCCGATCGGCGAAGTGCTCGTGGCAGCCGGTGCGATCACACGCGAAGAGCTTCAGGAAGCGCTGCACGAGCAGCGTCAGTCAGGGAAGCGGCTTGGAGAGGTTTTGATCGAGGCGGGCCGGATCTCGTGGCTCTCGCTCGCACAGGCGATCGCGGACCAGACCGGCGAGCCCGAGAGCGGTCGAGAGCAGCTCGTCGACGCTGCGGCATTTGCTCCTCCCACCACGACGCCCGAGTTTCCCTCGGTCGCCGAGGCGGTCGGAACGCAGGATCCCGAGGCGAAGCTCCGAGCGGTCGAGTCGCTGCTGCGCGAGCGGCAGCGCGCGTTCATCGAGCTCGTCACGACGACGGAGACCCTCCGGAGGCGCGTGTCGGATCTCGAGGGCACGATCAACGAGCGCAACATCGAGATTGCCGAGCTGAGGCGCGCGGCCCGCGAGGCGGCGTAATCCGACCATGGTCGCCGCCGTCCACATCGAGCTGAAGGACCCCAGCCGCGCCGGGCAGGTGCGCGATTTCTTCCTCCGGCTCGGCGCAGAGGCGACCGTGGCTCCCGACGGAGCCGTGGACGCGCGCTTTCCCGAAGACGCGGTGAACGAAGGCATGAACGCCGAGAAGTGCCTCCAGGACTGGGTGGCGATCAACGCAACCCCCGCGCAGGTTGTCCTCGGAGCCGCGGCGGCGCCGACGAACGCGCCTGCGGACATCTTCGAGATCCTTCCGCGAGAGCATCCGCGGCAGGGGGCCCCGCCTCCTCGGCTCGGCGACCTCCTCGTCAGCAAGGGCTACATCACCGAAGAGCAGCTTTCGGCCGCGCTCGTCGAGAGCCGATCGACCGGCGAACGGCTCGGACGCGTGCTCGTCCGCAACGGCTGGGCCTACGAGCAGGAGCTCGCGCGGGCACTGTCGGAGCAGTGGGCGCTCCCGTTCGTGAACATCGCGCTGGTCGGCGTGGACGGCGCTGCGCTCAGGCTGCTGCCCCGTGAGGTCGGCTTGGAGGTGCATGCGATTCCGGTGCGATTCAAGGACGGTGCAGTCCAGGTGGCGTTCGCCGATCCTTCCGATCCGAGCAGCCTCGCTGCGGTGAGAGAGCACATCAGCTCGATTGCGCCTGCGGTGGCCGAGTATTCGGACATCGAGATGGCCTGGCGCTCGGCCTAAACCGCCGCGCCCTTTCCTCCGTACTGCCGGTCGACACGACCTGAGGGGGAAGACATGAAACGAGTGGGTCTCTTGATCGCCGTCGTCGCGATCGCGGGCGCCGCGCTCACCACAGCGAGCGCACGCACCGATGCACGTAAGACGACGATCTGCCACCGCACGACCTCGAAGAGCAAGCCGTACGTGAAGGTCCGCGTCTCGGCGAAAGCGCTGCAGGCGCATCTACGTCACGCCGCGGACATCATTCCCGCGCCGGCCGCCGGCTGTCCCCGCAGCATCCTGACGCCGAACGCCGGCGGAAGGGCGTTCAGCGTCGCATTGACCGGAGAGTCGGAGAGCCCCGCGGGCGACCCGGTCGCGACGGGCACCGCAACCGTTCGACTCCGAGCCGGCCAGGGGCAGGTCTGCTACAAGCTCGCCGCCGAGAACCTTCCGGCTGCCACCGCCTCGCACATTCACCGTGCGGTAGCCGGAGCGTCGGGCCCCGTGGTCATCCCGCTCTTCACGCCGAACGCGGCGGGCAAGGCAAGCGGCTGCCTGGGAGCCTCACGTTCGGTCGTCAGGGCGATCCTCGCCGGGCCGGCGGGCTACTACGTCAACGTCCACAACGGTCAGTTTCCCGGCGGAGCGATTCGAGGCCAGCTGACCGGGACCTCCACCGACGACTTCGGTTGGATCGTCGCGGTGCAGCTCAAGGGCTCGACGGAGCCGAACGCGAGCGGCACCGCGGTCGTCCGGATTCGCAAGGCAGCCGGGCTCGTCTGTTACCGCCTGCACGCTGCCAACATCACGCTGCCGGCCACGGCGGCGCACATCCACCGCGGCGGAGCCACGGTCAGCGGCCCGGTCGTCGTGCCGTTCACCGCTCCGGGAGCGGACGGCAACTCGAGCGGCTGCACGGCCTCGACGCCGACGCTGATCGACGAGATCATCGGCAATCCGTCGAACTTCTACGTGAACGTGCACACCAAGGAGCACCCGGCGGGCGCGATGCGCGCGCAGCTCGGCTAGCCGATTCACGGCGGGGGCGCGTCGAGGCGCGTCCCCGCCGTCACTCCTGGAGGCGAAGCCGGCGTACCCTAGGATCGCCGTAGTGGCATACGACGAGGAACTCGCGGATCGCATACGCGAGCTGGTCGGCGGCGAATCCGATCTGACCGAGAAGAAGATGTTCGGCGGGCTCGCGTTCCTGATCGGCGGCAACATGGCAGTGGCGGCAAGCGGTCAAGGCGGGCTCCTGGTTCGCGTCGACCCAGGGCAGTCGGAAACCCTCGTCGCGACGACGAACGCGCGTCCGATGGAAATGCGA
>JAWVDL010000301.1:0-4044 GCA_033857355.1 Gaiellaceae bacterium
AGGCCGCCTCCGGGAGCATCGGCGTGTAGAGCATGAAGTTCTCCGGCGAGACGATCGTCGAGCCGCGCTTGCCCAGCAGCCGCGCGACGTAGCCGCCTGCGAACCCGCCGCCGAGGATCAGCGTTCCTCCTGAAGCTATGCGTTCGCGGGCCATGCTCCTATCCTGCCGATGGTGGCTCTGGAGATGCGTGACAGTTGCGAACGCTGCGCGGCGACGCTTGCGCCGGACGGCGAGGCGCGGATCTGCAGCTTCGAATGCACGTTCTGCACGTCGTGCGCCGACGCGATGGACGCCGTCTGCCCGAATTGCGGCGGTGAGCTCGTCCCCAGACCGCGCCGTGTCGGCTGAGCTGGGCTACGGAGCCACGCCGAAATGCCGCGCCAGGTCGCCTGCCATCATCTCGTGCGGCCGCTCTGCGAAGCGGTGACCCGCGCGCTCGAGTGCCCGGCAGACGAGCGAGGCACAGACCTGCTGGCCGCGGTCGCGGACGCGGATCGGGCAGCGCGTGACCACGTTCCAGCCCAGCCGGACGGCGCTCAGGTGCCCGTACGGCTGTCCGACGCACGACAGGGCGTACTGGGCGGCGAGCAGCGCCTGGTCCAGCGGCTGGTCGAGCCGCACGTAGTGGTACTCCTCGCCGCGGTAGCGCGAGACGTGACGGACGATCACGCCGGCGCTCGTGACGTCCGCGATCAGGCCGTCGCGCCGCACCACGAGCGCCGAGTGGCTCCAGTGGCCGAACGGCCGCTGATCGCGCGGCCGCAGGCGTTCGGCCGCGTAGATGAGCCGGCTGACCCGCGAACGGCAGCGGATCAGCAGGAAGTCGCCCGGCCGGGGGTCCTCGACCTCCTCTCCCGGTCCGTACCGCTCGACGCGGACTCGCGCATCCACGCTAGTGGCTCGCCTGATTCACGACGAGAGCTGCGCCGCCTTGAAGTGCGCGAGGACCTCGTCCGCGCTGAGCGCTCGGCTGTAGTACGCGACCTCCTGCACCTGCCCCTTGAACGGGTAGACGGGCGTCTCCGGGGTGTCCTCGCGGGCACCGATGAACAGCGGACGCGACGCGTTCGGCACGTACGCCGTTCCGGGCTCGACCGACCCGCGGGGCTCGCCGTTCACGTACAGCGCCAGTGTGGTGCCGTCGTACGTGACTGCCAGGAAGTCGGTCGTGCCGAGCGAGATCGGCGGATCGGCCGCAGGCGCGGCCGCAGCCGTCGCCGTGTCGACGCCGATCCGAGCCTCCCATTGGTTCGTCAGGTTCGCGAAGAGGGTGAGGCCGCGGATGTTCCCGCCGACGTCCTCGCGTGAGGCGAAAACGAGGCGGTAGGCGGGCATCGCAGTCTCGTCCCAGTTCGTCTGGACGATCGCCTCGACGCTGAACTTCGGCGCGTTGAGCACGTCGGCGAACGGAACCTCGACGTAGCCACCGTCGACGGTGATCGACCGCCGCGACTGGTCGTTCGGAATGAGGCCCGGCTGTCCCAGCATGAGCACGCCGTTCGCGGCATCGGACTGGAAGTCGGGGTCCGCCGGCGCGGTCCACGTCTTGTAGTTCCCCTGATGCGACCCGTCCGGCGGAGGCCCGACTGCGTCGTGCGCGATCGTTCCGTCCGCGTCTCCGAGCGGCCAGTACGCCACGAGCTCCGGCGTGTTCTCGATCACCGTGTGGTACGGGTCCGGGCGCGGCGTCTCGGGCGTCTCCGGTTGTGCCAGGCCGTCCGAGTTGAGCCCGCAGCCGACGAAGCCGAGGAGCATTACGAGGGGTAGGACCGCGAGCGGTACTGCGAAGTAGATCCAGATGGACATCGAACCTCCCTAGTTGAGCCAGACGGCAAGGACGAGCAACGTGCCGAGGAGCGCGCAGACGGACGTCGCCTGTGCGACGGTCGGCCGCCGCCGGGGCTCGACGCGCGTGAAGTCGAGGGCGAACCGGCCGGTCGCGTACGCGGCGAGGGCGCCGAGGAACAGCGCTCCATCGAAGGGAACACGGCTGTGTAGCGCGACTGCTCCCGCCAGGAGCACGCACGCGAGGGCCGCCTCGAGCACCGACGTCGGAATCCTGCGCGTGCCTCGGCAGCAGCCGTGGAGAAGGCAGCCCGCGCGCGTGAAGATCATCCCGACAAGCAGTGCAAAGACCGCGGCGTCCCAGTAGGTCCGGAGGGGGATGTCGAGGACGCGCAGGAGCGGTACGGACAGCGGCAGCGCGAGGATCAGGCCGCCGTACATCGCACCGCCGCCTGCATCGCGGCGAGCCGCGAGCCGCCAGCGGCCCCGGTAGGCGCCGCGATGCGTGAGGACGTACATGAGCCGCGAGCCGACGAGTGCCGGAACGATCAGGACCGTCGTCGCGAACGCAACGCGTGCCGCGAGGTCGTCAGGCGCGGCCGCCGCCGCCGCGAGGGTGCCGGCGACCGAGCCCAGGTAGAGCAGGCAGGGATAGCTGTGCAACTCGCGGCCTCGGACCGTGAGCAGGACGGGGCGAAGCCCGGCGCGCGTTGCCTCGTCAGAGTGCGGCAAGGAGGGCAAGGCCCACTCCCGTCACGATCGCCGCGTCGGCGAGGTTGAACGGCGGCCAGCGCCAGAGCGCGACGAAGTCGACGACGACACCGCGGCGGACGCGATCGAGGAGGTTCCCTGCCGCGCCGCCCAGCGCCCCGGCCAGGCCGAGCTCGGCAAGGGGGACGCCGAACGGCCCCGATCGCACGGCGAGCACCACACTTGCCGCAGTCAACGCCCAGAGCGCGATCAGCGCGGGTGTGGGAGCGGAAGCCCAACGTCCGTTCAGCGCAAGCCGCAGGCCGGGCACCTCGACCCCCGTCAGCGAGTGCAGCGCCAGGCGCTTGCTCCACTGGTCGAGGACCAGGACGGCTGCAGCCACGGCCGGGAACGCTGCGGTCACGTGAGGGAAGCTACTCCTGTCACAACTCCCTGACCAGGCGCCCGCAAGGGCCGGACCTGGATCAGCGCCGCTCGAGCATGCGGTTCAGCAGCGACAACGCTCCGGCCTTGTCGAGCATGTCGTTCAGGTTGCCGCATTTCGGGCTCTGGACGCAGGAAGGGCAGCCGTGTTCGCACGGACAGCCGGCGAGCATCTTCACGGTGTCTCCGACCCAACCCTCGAAGATCTCGAACCCACGCTGTGTGATCCCGACCCCGCCCGGGTGGCCGTCGTACACGAACACCGTCGGGCGCCCGGTCTGGAAGTGGATGTTCGTCGACAGTCCCCCGATGTCCCAGCGGTCGCACATCGCCCACAGGGGAAGCAGCGCGATCATCGAGTGCTCCGCCGCGTGGAGCGACGAGAGGAGCAGCGGCATCTCCTCCAACCCCGCCAGGTGCTCGGGCTCCGGGACGTACCAGACGGCCTCGGTCTCGAAGGACGTCTCGGGCAGCTCGAGCGCGACGGTCTCGAGCGTCGACTGGTCGCGGACGGACTTCTTCGCGTAGCCCACGACCTGCTCGAAGACGGCGACGCGGCCGAAGCTGAGCTCGAGGCCGCAGCGCTGCTCCGCGCGGAGCGGCTCCATGATCTCCGTCCGCGTCTCCTTCTTGGCCTGCGTGTAGTAGTCGCCGCGGTACTGCGTCACGACCGCTGCTCGCGAGACCTGGTCGAGCTCGCGGACGATGTAGCCCTCACCCATGTGGAGGTACACCGCGCCTTCGTGCACGGTGGAGTACGCACGCTCCCTCTCGACGAGGCCGAGCACCGATCCCGTCGCTCCGTCGACCACGGTGAAGGAGTCGGCCGACGTCGAGCGCAGGGGCACACGGGCTGCCGGATAGTCGCGTCCGGCCCACACGTAGCCCGCCTTCGTGAGCTTCAGCTCGGGGAGGACGGCGGCACGCTCCAAAGCCGCGTCCCCCAGCGTGGCGCGGTCGGCGTCGTCGAGCGGTGCCTCGAATGCTGCCGAGCGGACGTGGCCGTCGAGGACGCGCGGGTTCGCATGGTCGAGGATCGCCGCCTCGACGCGCCGGCCGAGCAGCGTGTCCGGCTCTCGCATGAAGTACTGGTCGAGCGCGTCCTCGCTTGCGACCATCACGGC
>JAWVDL010000302.1:0-14094 GCA_033857355.1 Gaiellaceae bacterium
GTCCCGGCGACGATCTCGTCCCGGATCTTCAGCACGGCGTCGACCTCGCTCTTCGGCACCTTCGGGCTGATCTTGCCGAGCGCAACCCCGTGCTGTGCGAGGCCGAAGACCTTGTCGCCGCCCTTGAAGCTGCCGTCCTGGATCGACTTGATCGTGTCGAAGACCGCCGTGTCGACGCCCTTGGTGGCGCTCGTGAGGATGTGCGGCCCGAGGAAGGACTGGTCGGCGTCGACGCCGATCCCCCAGATGCCTTTCTCCTTCGCCGCGTCGAGCGCACCCAGGCCGCAGCCTCCCGCGACCTGGAACACGACAACCGATCCCGCGGCGATCTGGTTCAGCGCGATCTCCTTGCACTTGGCCTGGTCGTCGAAGTTGTCGGAGTAGTTGTTCCTCGTCGTCACGCCCGGGAACGCCTTCTTCGCGCCCGCCTGGTAACCGGCGATGAAGCGGTCGACCGGCGGCTGCTTCTGCCCGCCCACCGAGCTGACGAGCTTCGCGCCTTTCCGCTTTGCCTCTAGGCCCGCGAGATAGCCGGCGAGATAGCCGACCTCCTGCTCCTTGAACAGGAGCCCGACGACGTTCTTCGGGTGGTGCTTCATGTCGGCATTGGCGACGTCGACGATCGCGAACTTCCGGTCCGGGAACTTCGTGGCAACGGCATCCATCGCATTCGTCTCGGTGTAGCCGACCCCGATCGCCAGGTCGTAGCCGAGCTGCGCGAACCGGGAGAGGTTCGGAACGTACTCGGCGTTGGAGGTCGACTCGAAGACGCGGCCCTGGGCGCCGAGCTGCTGCTGGGCTCGCTGGAGCCCGAGGTACGCAAGGTGGTTGAACCCCCGATCGTTGAGCTGGCCGGTGTCGGTTACGAGGCCGATCTTCAGCGTCTTGCCGCCGCCGGTCGCGCTTCCGCCGGTCGTGCCGGAGGACGACGACTTGCTGCTCCCCCCGCAGCCCGCCGCAACGACCGCGAGCAGGGCCACCATCGCGATCCACGCCGTCCTCTTCACGTCGTCTCCCTCTCTCGCGCGGGTTTTATACTTAGAGGCGAAAACCTATGGCCGATCCTACCACCCTCTCCCGGCCGCGCGCGACGCACGTCGCCTTGGCGGTCGTGCTGCAAGTCCGCGACGCCGAATTGCAGGTCCTCCTCTGGGAGCGGGCCCGCGCGCCCGAAGCCGGATCGTGGGCGCTTCCGGGTGGATTCCTCTCCCCCGACGAGTCGCTCGAGGACTCGATCCGGCGCCATCTGGCGGTCAAGGTCGACGTCCGGGAGCTCTCGCACCTCGAGCAGCTGGAGACGCGCGGGGCAGCGACGCGCGGGGGCGAGGACTGGCAACTGGCGACCGCGTACCTGGGGCTCGTGCCCGCGGACGTCGACCCGGCGCTTCCCGACGACACCGCCTGGCATGCGGTCGACCGCCTTCCGCAGATCGCCTTCGACCATGAGGCGATCGTGCTCGCCGGGCGCGAGCGGTTGCGGGCCAAGCTCTCGTACACGAACGCCGGCTTCGCGCTCGCGCCCGCCGAGTTCACGATCTCGCAGCTCCGGGAGGTCTACGCCGCGGCGCTCGGGCACGCCGTCTCGGCAACGAACCTCCAGCGGGTGCTCCTGCGCCGGCGGCTGCTCGAGCCGACCGGCGCGCGCCGCGCGCCCGGACGGAACGGCGGGAGGCCCGCGGCGTGCTTCCGCTTCCGAGCCCGCGAGCTCGAGATCACCGACCAGTTCGCGGTTTTGCGCCCCCCGCCGGGGCGTTGACATCTGCGCGTCGCCTGGCGAGACTCGGCGACGGATGGCCGCGATCGACGTCACGCCGAAGGACATCGCCGAGGTCGTCGGCTGCTCACTGGCAAACGCGCAGCAGAACTGGCCCGCGGTGAAGAAGGCGCTCGTGCAGACCGGGCTGACCGACCGCCCTTGCGTGATCGCGGTCGTGGCGACGATCGGGACCGAGGTGGGCTCGTTCCGCCCGATCGACGAGTACGGCGGACCGGCGAACTGGAAGAAGTACGAAGGCCGCAAGGACCTGGGCAATGTCCATCCGGGCGACGGCGTGCGCTACCACGGCCGCGGCTACATCCAGCTGACCGGGCGGGCGAACTACCACGGGTTCGGACACGCGGTCGGGGTGCCGCTCGAGGAGCACCCGGAGCGGGCGCTCGAGCCTGCGGTCGCGACGGCAGTGCTGGTGGCGTACTTCAAGGACCGTGGGATTCCGGCGATCGCGCGGAAGGGCGACTGGAAGGGCGTTCGCGCGAAGGTGAACCCGCACATGCACGGCTGGGATCGCTTCCACGCGCTCGTCCAGAAGCTCGACCAGCGCCTGCCCAAGCACTGAGCCGCGGCTACCGTTCCCGGGCGATGCGTCGGCTCGCGCTCGCAGCGCTCGTCGCCCTGGCGGTCGCAGGCGCGGTCGCCCGCGCGGCGCCGGCCGGCGGCTCCCCGCACGCGGGCGCAAAGCCGTGGCTGTGGCAGTGCGAGCAAATCCTCGGCGAGGAGCCCCGCTACCTCTGCTACGTGCGCCTGCTTCTGCTCGACGTCGACAGCTCGCGGGATCCGGCGCGCGAGCTGCCACGGATCGACCGCCGCGCCCGGCTCGCGGGCACCTCGCTCGAAGGAAGCTGCCACGTCCTCATGCACGAGGTCGGGCGGCGGTACGCGGCCGAGCACCGCCTGACCCTCGCGTCCCTCCAGCAGGTCGTCCCGCGCTCGAACGACCCGACGTGCTCCGCGGGCTTCGGCATGGGCCTGATCATGGAGCTCGGGCCCGAGATCATTCGCGACGGCGGGAAGGAGGCCGCGCGGACGTGCGAGCGCCTGCCGACCCGTTACCGCGCCTACACGTGCGTGCACGGACTGGGCCATGCGCTGATGCGCGGGTACCACGGGCGGTTGCGCCAGGCCGTCGCGGCGTGCCGGCAACTCGCGCCGAACGACGCGCCCGACTGTGCGCAGGGCGCCTTCCACGACTACTGGATCTCGCTGCGCGGCGCCGACGGGACGACTCGGCCGTTGCGCCCGGACACGTCACCGCGCTCCGTCTGCAACGGACACCTGTGGTACGTGCGGCCGTGCTGGTACCGCTACTTCGTCGAGCAGACGAGCATCGCGGTCAACTCGCCGGCCGACGTCCTGCGCGCGTGTTCGGGACTCCGCGGTCTGCAGCGCTCGGGCTGCGTCGGCGGCGCGGCTCTGCAGCTCGGGGGCGATCCGCTCGCGCAGGCGCGGCTGTGCGCGCAGCTGCCGGCGCACGACACCGCGAGCTGCCTCCGCGGCGCGCAGGTGCAGACCCTCGCCCGCGACCCTCGACGCCAGCTGAAGCTGATCCGCGGCTGCGCGTCGCTGCGCCCGAGCGCGCGTCCTGACTGCTACGCGTGGTACGGCCGGACGCTCGCCGTGGTCACCGACCGCCGGTTCGACTGTGGGCAGCTCGCACGTCCCGGGCGCCTGGGCTGCCGCGCGGGCGCGCGCCGCGAGAACCGAGCGCTCGTCACCTTCTCCTGACCGAACGGTAGGTTCCGGAGCCCCATGGCCACGACCGTCGTCGTCCCCACCTACAACGAGGCCGAGAGCCTCCCCGCGCTCGCCGAGGCGCTGTTCGCGCTCGACCTGGCGGACCTCCGCGTTCTCGTCGTCGACGACTCCTCACCCGACGGAACGGGCCGCCTCGCGGAGGAGCTCGGCGAGCGGCTGCGGCGCGACGGCGAACCATTCGTCCGCGTCCTCCACCGGCCGCAGAAGCAGGGGCTCGGGCGCGCATACGTCGCGGGCATGACGCGGGCACTCGAGGACGGGGCCGACTTTGTCGTCCAGATGGACGCGGACTTCAGCCACGAGCCGACCGAGATCCCGAAGATGCTGGAGGCGCTGCAGCGGACCGGCGCGGGCGTCGTCATCGGCAGCCGCTACGTCCCCGGCGGCAAGCTCGACCCCGACTGGACGCGCGCCCGCCGGCTGTTGAGCGTGTGGGCGAACCTCTACGCGCGGACGATCCTCCGCATGGACGTCCGCGACATCACCGCCGGGTTCAAGCTCTGGCGGCGGGAAGCGCTGCTCGCAGTCGACCTCGCGCGGATCACGAGCGACGGCTACGCGTTCCAGATCGAGATGAACTGGGAGGTCCGGCGGCGCGGCTACGACATCGTCGAGATCCCGATCTACTTCCGCGAGCGGCGCGAGGGCGCGAGCAAGATGAGCTTCCACGTGCAGGCCGAGGCCGCGATCAGGCCGTTCCAGCTCCTGTTCCGGCGCTAGGCGGACAGGAAGCGGAAGACGAGCTCCGCGACGCAGACGGGCTTGGCTTCGCCCTCGCGCTCGATCGTGGCCGCGATCCGCGCCTGCTGGCCGCCCGAGACCTCCTCGACGTCCTCGACCTCGAAGCTCGCCCGGATGCGGCTTCCCACGGGAACCGGCGCCGGAAAGCGCACCCGGTTGAGCCCGTAGTTCACGGTCATCGCATAGCCACCGTCACCGAAGAGCTCGAACCAGAGCTCGGGGAGCAGCGAGAGCGTCAGGAACCCATGCGCGATCGGAACGCCGAAGGGCCCGGCCGCCGCGCGCTCGCGGTTCGTGTGGATCCACTGCGAGTCCTCGGTCGCGCTTGCGAAGCGGTCGATCCGCCCCTGGTCGACGTCGACCCAGCGGCTCGGGCCGAGCTTCAGTCCCGAGTCAAGCAGCGGCATAGCGAACGGGCGCCGTGTCGACGCGCTCGGCCGCGCCCTTGCCAACGAGGTGCTCGACGTGCGCGAGCGCCTCGGCGAGCGCGAAGCGGCGCAGGCCGCTCGAGAGCGGGTCGGGGAAGATCGCGTGCGAGATCTCGTAGGCGGTCAGCGGCTCGCCGTCGAGCGACGCGGCGGTCAGCTCCAGCCTCCGGGCGTGGTGCGCGACGAGCTCCGTCGCGCGTGCGGCGGGATCCTCGATCGCGGCCCGGTGGCCGGTGTACGCGACCCTCGGAGCGAGCTCGGCGATCCGGGCCAGCGAGCTGAGGAAATCCGCGAGCGGATCGGGCCGGGCGTCGTTGTAGAGGCCGACGACGGGGCTGATCGTCGCGAGCAGGGTGTCGCCCGCGATCAGCACGCCGTCGCGCAGCAACGCGAGGTGCCCGTCGGCGTGGCCGGGGAGGTGGAGGATCTCCCAGCCGTCGATCCGCTCACCGGGCTCGAGCAGCTCGGGATCGTCCACCACCTGGACGTAGCCGGCGAGCTTCTCGCTGTCGGCGCGGAAGGCCTCGGCGTCTCCCGACGGGAGGCCGTGCTCGACCATGAAAGCCGTCAGCCGGTCGAGCGAACGCTCCCGCCCCCACGCCCGAACGCACTGCGCGTGGTCGATCGCGCCCTGGTAGACGGGCGCCCCCGTCAGCTCGGCGACGATCGCGGCGGCGCCCACGTGATCCGGATGGAAGTGCGAGATCACGATCCTCCCCACGGGCGAGTCGAGCTGCCGCACCACCTCCCCCCACGCCTCTGCCGCGCCGGGCAGGCCGAGCCCGGTGTCGACGATCGTCCAGGTGCCGTCCCCGTCGCGCAGCAGGTAGCAATGGACGTGATCGATGCCGAGCGGCAGCGCGAACGTCACCCGCAGGATGCCGTCCGACAGTTCGACGAGGCCACTCTCCATCCGCGAGCGTCATATCATCCCGCGTCCGAGCCATGGCGCTCCTCGAGGTAGATCAGGTCTCGCGTCGATTCGGCGGCATCGTCGCGCTCTCGGACGTCTCGCTCGAGCTGGAGGAAGGGACGATCGGCGGGCTGATCGGCCCGAACGGCGCCGGCAAGACGACGCTCTTCAACGTGATCACCCGGATGTACAAGGCCGACTCCGGGCGGGTGCTCTTCGACGGGCGCAACCTGCTGCGCGTTCGGCCCACGCGCGTGATCGGCGCCGGAGTGGCGCGCACCTTCCAGAACGTCGCGCTCTTCCAGTCGATGACGGTGCTCGAGAACGTGCTCGTCGGGGCACACACGCGGGTGCCGCCGTTCCGCGATCGCAAGGGCAGGACGCTCGCACGCGAGGCGCTCGAGGCGCTCTCGCTCACGCCGCTCTCCGACCGCGTCGTCGCCGGCCTGCCGTTCGGGACGCTCAAGCAGATCGAGCTCGCCCGCGCGCTGGTCTCCCGGCCGAAGCTTCTCCTGCTCGACGAGCCGGCCGGGGGCTTGAACCACGAGGAAGTCGAGGAGCTGGGCGGCCTGATCCGGCGTGTCCGCAAGGACTTCGACCTGACCGTGTTCCTGGTCGAGCACCACATGAACCTCGTCATGTCGGTCTGCGACCGCGTGCACGTGCTGAACTTCGGGCAGAAGATCGCCGAAGGGACGCCCGCGGAGGTCCGGGCCGACCCCGCCGTGATCGAGGCGTACCTGGGGACGGACAGTGCCGCTGCTTGAGCTCGACGGTGTGGAGGCGCGGTACGGGCCGATCAAGGCGTTGCACGGGGTCACACTGACGCTCGACGAGGGCGAGGTCGTCGCGCTCCTCGGCGCGAACGGGGCGGGGAAGACGACGACGCTGCGGGCGATCTCGGGGACGGTGCGCCGCTCGGGCGGCGTCTCGTTCGAGGGGCGATCGCTCGGCCGACGCTCGCCCGAGTCGATCGCGAAGCTGGGCATCGCGCACGTCCCGGAGGGACGCGGACTCTTCCCCGAGCTCACCGTCTGGGAGAACCTCCGCATGGGCGCGTACGTGCGCGGCGAGCGCAAGACGATCCGCGCGGAGGCGCCGCGCGTGCTCGGCTACTTCCCCTGGCTCGAGGCACGCAAGACCCAGCACGCGGGAACGCTCAGCGGCGGAGAACAGCAGATGCTCGCGCTCGCACGGGCGCTCGTCTCGCGCCCGCGGCTGCTGATGCTCGACGAGCCGTCCCTCGGTCTCGCGCCGACGATCGTCGCGGAGATCTTCCGGATCGTCCGCGAGCTGAACACCGAGGACGGCCTGAGCGTCCTCGTGGTCGAGCAGAACGCGAAGATCGCGCTCGAGAGCTCGGCGCGCGCGTACGTGCTCGAGGTCGGCCGCATCGCCGTCGAAGGCGCGAGCGCGGAGCTCGAGCGGCACGAAGGCGTCCGCAAGAGTTACCTGGGCTACTGACGTGACGGAGTTTCTCCAGCAGATCGTCAGCGGCCTCGCTTCCGGCGCGATCTACGCGAGCCTCGCCCTGGCGCTCGTCCTGATCTACCGCTCGACCGACGTGATCAACTTCGCCCAGGGCGAGATGGCCACGTTCACGACGTACACGGCGTGGTCGCTCATGCATCACGGGCTGTCGTACTGGCCCGCCTTCGTGCTCACGCTCGCGATCGCCTTCTCGGGCGGCGTCGCCGTGGAGCGGGTGATCATCCGTCCCGTCGAGCGGCGGCCGGAGATCGTGATCGTGATCGTGACGATCGGCCTCCTGATCGCGATCAACGCGATCACCGGCTGGATCTGGGGCGCGGACGTGAAAGCGTTCGACAGCCCGTTCCCGAACGACACCTGGGACGTGCACGGCGTGACCGTGTCGATCCAGGACGTCGGCACCTTCGGCGTCTGCATGCTCACCGTGCTGCTCCTCTGGGGATTCTTCCGCTTCACGACCGTCGGCCTGGCGATGAGGGCGGTTGCGATCAACCCCAACGCGAGCCGGTTGCTGGCCGTGCGCGTCGGCTGGATGCTCGCGCTGGGGTGGGGCCTCGCCGCGGTGCTCGGCGCGGTCGCGGGGATGATGGCGGCGCCGACGGTCTTCCTCGACCCGAGCATGATGCTCGTCATCCTGATCTACGCGTTTGCCGCGGCCGTGCTGGGAGGGATCGACAGCCCGATCGGCGCCGTGGTGGGAGGACTCGCGCTCGGCGTGGTCATCAACCTGCTCAGCCGGTACGTCAACTTCGTCGGCACGGAGCTGCGCCTGCCGACCGCCCTCGCGATCCTGCTCATCGTCCTGATCATCCGGCCGCAGGGACTCTTCGGGCACAAGGCGGTGCGACGCGTGTGATTCCGCTGCCGCGTCCTCTGTACACGGCGCTGAAGCTGGCCGCGCTCGCCGCGGTCGTCGTGGTCCTGGCTCTGCTCCCGCGCTTCACCAGCGAGTTCCGGATCGGGCAGTTCACGTTCGTCGGGATCTACTTCATCGCGCTGCTCGGGCTGAACATCCTGACCGGCTACAGCGGGCAGATCTCGCTCGGGCACGGTGCCTTCATGGGGATCGGCGCTTACGTCACCGCGGTGCTCACACTCGGCCGCAAGGGACTCGTCCTGTTCGGCCACCATCCCCCACACTGGATTCCCCTCGGGGACGGGATGCGCCCCACGCTGACGATCCCGATCGCGTTCATCGTCACCGGCATCGTCGGCTTCCTCTTCGGGATGCCCGCGCTACGTCTCGCGGGCGTCTCGCTCGCGCTCGCGACGTTCGCCATGGCCGTGTCGCTGCCGACGGTGGCGAAGCGGTTCGAGGACGTCACGGGAGGGGGCGGTGGGCTCTCGCTCCCGCTGCCGGCGACGCCGTTCGGGCTGCACGTGTCGACTCCGCACTGGCTCTACTACGAGGCCTGGGGATGCGCTGCGATCCTCTTCGTCGTCGCCTGGCTGCTCGTGCGCGCGCGTGTCGGCCGAGCTTGGCGAGCGATCCGCGACGGCGAGCTGGCCGCGACCGCGTCGGGGGTGAGCCCCGCGCTCTACAAGACGCTTGCGTTCGGTGTCTCGTCGGCGTTCGCAGGGGTTGCCGGCGGACTGCTTGCGATCCAGGTCGCCTATGTCAACCCGGACACGTTCCCGCTCAGCCTCTCGATCCTGCTGCTCGCAAGCGTCGTCGTCGGCGGGCTGGGCTCGCTCTCGGGAGTGATCGTCGGCGCGCTCATGCTCGAGTTCCTGCCGATCTACGCGCAGCACCCGCCCTTCGTCGGCCAGTCGTTCTCGAAGCAGGCCCCGGGCGTCGCGTTCGGCGTCGTCCTGATCCTGATCATGTTCGCCGTGCCCGCCGGTGCCGCCGGCCTGTTGCGCCGGTTCTTCCGCCCGCTAACAAAACCGGTCCCGACAGTGTCAGACTAGTGCTGGCACGCGGCTCTAGGAGAGGAAGGGAATGAAGAGATCACTATTGGTCGGCCTGGCAGCGGCTCTCGCCACCGCCGTCACGGCCTCGGCAGCGCTCGGCGCCACGAGGACATCGAGCGGGCGGCGGGCGACACCCGGTCTGACGAACACCTCGATCACGATCGGCGGCACGTTCCCGATGACCGGCCCGGCGTCGCTCTACGCGCCGATCCCGCGCGGGATGGCCACGTACTTCAACTTCATCAACGCGCGCAAGGGCCCGGACGGCAAGAAGGGCGTCTACGGCCGCAAGATCAACTGGAAGTACTACGACGACGCGTACAACCCGGCCCAGACCGTCCAGCTCACGAACCAGCTGATCCTGCAGGACAAGGTCTTCGCCATCGTCGGGTCCCTGGGGACAGAGCACAACCAGGCGATCCGCCCGATCCTCAACCAGCGTCAGATCCCACAGATCTTCGTGGCGACCGGCGCGAGCTACTGGGGTCTCCAGTACAAGGACTTCCCGTGGACGATCGGCTGGCAGCCGGACTACATCGCCGAGGGCATCGCCTATGGACGCTGGATCGTGGCGAACGCTCCCAACGCGAAGATCGCAGTCCTCTTCCAGAACGACGACTACGGCAAGGATTACCTGAGGGGCCTGAAGATCGGCCTCGCCCGGAAGACGAACCTGATCGTCTCGGAGCAGAGCTACGAGATCACCGACACGAGCTACGCGTCGCAGATCGCGCGGCAGAAGGCATCCGGGGCCGACACGTGGGTGCTGCTCACCACGCCGACGCCGACGGTGAGGGCGATCGCGACCGCCAAGGCGCTGAACTGGAAGCCTGGTCAGATCGTCATCAACTCAGTCTCGGCGATCGACACCGTGATGGCGGCTGCGGTCGCGCGGGCGGGCGCGGACTTCGTCGCCGGGTCGATCAGCACGACCTATCTGAAGAACGTGACGAATCCGGCGTACGGCCGCGATCCGTGGGTGCGGCAGTACCGCAGGCTCGTCGCGAAGTACGGGCCTCCGGGCGTCGAGGTGAACAACGAGAACACGTACTACGGCGTCGCGAAGGGCTACGACATCGTCAAGACGCTGTATCTCGCCGGCAAGCATCCGACACGCAAGTCGCTGATGGCGGCGACGCTGAGGATGAACTGGGTCAATCCGTACACGATCAAGGGGGTCAAGGTGAAGACCGGGAAGACCGACCATTTCCCGCTCTCCCAGGTGCGCTTGATCCGCTACGCGAATGGTTCGTGGAACGAGTTCGGCCCGTTGATCAAGGGCCGCTGAGACTCGAGCTCCAGTGATTCGACGAGGGCCGGCCTCCAGCGCCGGCCCTCGTCGTTTTGGGGGATGATCGGCCGCGTGGACTTCACGCTCTCGTCCGAGCAGGAGCTGATCCGCGAATCGGCCCGCGAGTTCTGCGACCGGGAGATCGTCCCGTTCGCGCGGGACTGGGATCGCGCGGAAGAGCTGCCCCGGGATCTGGTGGGCAAGTTGGCTGGGGCGGGCTTTCTCGCGGCGTCGCTGCCGGAGGAGCTGGGAGGCGGCGGGCTCGACTCGATCTCGTACACGTTGCTCTGCGAGGAGCTCGGCCGCGCCGACTCGTCGGTGCGGGGGATCGTGTCCGTGTCGAACGGGCTGTTCGGGAAGACCGTGGCAAAGTGGGGCACGGAGGAGCAGCGTTCTGCGTGGCTGCCGTCGCTCGCCTCGGGCGAGGCGCTCGGCTGTTACGCATTGACCGAGCCGGGCTGCGGCTCCGACGCTGCCGCGCTGGCGACGCGAGCCGAGCGGGACGGGGACGGCTGGGCGCTCACCGGCTCGAAGGTCTTCATCACGCTCGGATCGTGGGCGAGCGTCGCGATCGTCTTCGCGCGAACGGGCGGCGAAGGACCGCGCGGGATCACGGCCTTCCTCGTCCCCACCGACGCTGCCGGCTTCGAGGCCCATCCGATGAAGGGCAAGCTGGGGCTTCGCGCGCAGGACACGGCCGAGCTGTCCCTCGACGGGGTGCGGGTGCCCGACTCGGCCCGGCTCGGCGACGAGGGCGAGGGGTTCAAGGTGGCGATGTCGGCGCTCGACAACGGGCGGATCTCCCTCGCGGCGGGCTGCGTCGGGATCGCGCAGGGCTGCCTCGACGCTTCGGTGGAGTATGCGAAGCAGCGCGAGGCGTTCAAGCGTCCGATCGCGGGCTTCCAGCTCGTCCAGGAGCTGCTCGCCGAGATGCACGTCGACGCCGAGGCGGCGCGGCTCCTGACCTGGCGGGCGGCGGCGCTGGCCGATGCGGGCAAGGCGTACACGACCGAGGCGTCGGTCGCGAAGTGGTTCGCGAGCGAGGCGTCGGTGCGGGCGGCAAACGCGGCCGTCCAGGTGCTCGGCGGCTACGGCTACGTGGACGACTATCCGGTGGCGAAATACCTCCGCGACGCGCGCGTGACGACGCTCTACGAAGGCACGAGCCAGATCCAGAAGCTGATCGTCGGGCGCGCCCTGACCGGCGAGAGCGCCTTCGCGTAACGTAGACCGCATGGCCGAAGCGGTCATCGTGGCGGCGGCGCGGACGCCGATCGGACGGGCGAGGAAGGGCTCGCTCGTCGACGCGCGCCCGGACGACCTGGCGGCGTTCGCGATCGACGCTGCGCTGGCGCAGGTGCCGGAGCTCGACGGCGGCGAGATCGGCGACGTCATGATCGGCTGCGGGTTCCCGGAGCAGAAGCAGGGGATGAATCTCGCGCGGCGCGCGGCGCTGCTCGCCGGTCTGCCCCACGACGTTCCCGGCACGACCGTGAACCGCTTCTGCGCCTCGAGCCTGCAGACGATCCGGATGGCGTTCCATGCGGTGCGCGCCGGTGAAGGCGACGCCTTCGTTGCGGGCGGAGTGGAGTCGATCACGCAGGTGGACGGCTATCCCAAGTCGGATGACGAGCTCCATCCGAAGCTGTTCGGGGACGACGCGCCGATCGCGAACGTCTACATCCCGATGGGATTGACCGCGGAGAACGTCGCCGAGCGCTACGACGTGTCCCGCGAGGACATGGACCGGTTCGCGCAGCGCTCGCAGGAGCGCGCGGTCGCCGCTCAGGAGTCGGGCTTCTTCGACCGCGAGGTGACACCGTGGGAGGGCGTCTCCCGCGACGACGGCCCGAGGCCGAGCTCGACGTTCGAGAAGCTGCAGGAGCTCGAGCCGGTGTTCAAGCCCGGCGGCAAGGTCACGGCAGGCAACTCCTGCCCCCTGAACGACGGCGCCGCCGCGGTCGTCGTGATGAGCGAGGAGCGGGCGCGGGAGCTCGGGCTGAAGCCGCGTGCGCGGATCCTCGCGTCAGCGGTCTCTGGCGTGGAGCCGGAGCTCATGGGCGTCGGCCCGATCGGCGCGATCAGGCAGGTGCTGGAGCGCGCCCGGATGACGATCGACGACGTCGAGGTCATGGAGCTGAACGAGGCGTTCGCAGCGCAGGTGCTCCCCGTGTGCCGCGAGGTCGGGATCGATCCCTTCGGCGAGAAGGTGAACCCGCACGGCGGCGCGATCGCGCTCGGGCATCCGTACGGGATGACGGGCGCGAGGATCATGTGCACGCTGCTGAACGACCTTCAGACCCTGGACAAGACGATCGGCCTGGAAACGATGTGCGTCGGCGGCGGCCAGGGCATGGCCATGCTCGTCGAGCGCCTCAACTAGGCCCGGACGCAGCGGTCCCCCGAGTTTGTGGCTCTGAGCCACTATCTCGTTTTCGGGCACAGATTCGTTTCAAAGTTGGCACACAGGGATTGAGTTCAGGTCGCCACGATTGAGGTGTGGTTCCCCTCGCTCCCCGCTACGACCCGCGGATCCTCGCTGCGATTCAGGCGCTCGACGATCGCAGTGAGCCGGTCGCCGAGATCAATCGCCGCGTGGGCGTGGCCGCACTCAAGTTGGGCTTGATCAAGCCAAGTTACGTCCACGTACGGCGATTCGTCCTCGACGAGCGAGAGCGCCAGGATGCCGAGCGTCGCCGGCGAGAAGCCGTGCGCGAGGTCGTGACGGACATCACCGGAGCCGTCCTGGCCGGTCGTGTCCCGACCGTCTACGAGGTGCTCGACCGACTCGAGGACGCCGGGCGCTGAAAACTGAGTTTGTGGCTCAGAGCCACAAACTCAGGGGACCGCTGCGTCAGGGACCGAGCCCGGGGTGCTCGGCGAACCACAGCGGCCAGTCCTCTTGCGCCTCTGTCTCGACTGCTCGCTCGTCGTAGTGCTCACGCACCCAGGCGACCGCGCGGTCCGGAAGGACTCCGGCGAGGATCGCCATGCACGCGAGCGCCGTGCCCGTGCGACCGAGACCCCCTGCGCAGCCGACCTCGACCACCTCGCCGGCCCGAGCGCGCGCGAACGCGTCTTGGATCGCCTCCGCTGCCGCCTCCGGACGGCGCGGCACCCCGAAGTCCTCCCACTCGACCACGACTGCCGGCCACGTCGGCGCCCAGCGCGCGTCCAGGTACAGCCCGAAGTCACACGGCTCCGCTCCGCGCGCGGCCAAACCCGATGCCCGCACCGCAGTCCCGTCGGGGAAGACGACTCTCAAGCGAAGACGAGGTAGAGCACCTCGCCGACGAGCGCCGGCTTCTCGGAGCCGCGAATCTCGACCTGGACGCCGACGCGGTAGAGCACGCCCTCGCCCCGACGCTCCGCGGAGAGCAGCTTCGCGTGCAGCCGCGCCTCCGACCCGGTCGGCACCGGTGCCGTGAAGCGCACGCGGTCGATGCCGTAGTTGACGCCCATCCGAGCGCCCTCGACCGAGAGCACCTCGGCCATCAGCATCGGAAGCATCGAGAGCGAGAGGTAGCCGTGCGCGATCGTTCCGCCGAATGGCCCGGCCGCGGCCGCTTCCGGATCGACGTGGATCCACTGATGGTCGCCCGTCGCCTCGGCGAACTTGTCGATGCTGCCCTGCTCGATCGGATGCCAATCGCTCGTCCCGAGATCGCGCTCCCGCGTTCCCTCGAGCTCCTCGACCGTCAGCTTCGTGGTCATTCGGGCCTCCTTGCCAGCACTGCTTGCGTCTGCGTGACCTGCGCCACCCGCCGGTCGTCGCCGTCGGTCA
>JAWVDL010000303.1:0-7732 GCA_033857355.1 Gaiellaceae bacterium
CGCTTTGCGAGTCGGCGACGTTGACGACGACGCGCACGCCCGACTCGAGCAGCTCCTCCGCGGAGACGCGGTCGAGGTCGGTGTGGTCGATGATCGCGATGTCGTCCGGGGACAGCCGCTTGACGAGATGCTTCGTCCGTTTATCGATCCGCGCGTTCCCGGTGAACTCGACGAAGCTCATTTGACGGTCGAGAGGAACTCCGCGCCGCCGAGCATCCGCTGCAGCTCCTCGCGGCGCTCGGTGTCGGACAGCGCGTCGATCGTCGTATGCGTCGGATCGCCCGGCACCTTCTCGACCCGGAAGTGGCGCTCGGCGAGGCTCGCGATCTGCGGGAGGTGCGTGATCGTGATCACCTGGGCGCGCTCGGAGAGGCGCTGGAGCGTGCGCCCGACTGCGTTCGCCGTCTCGCCGCCGATGCCGGCGTCGATCTCATCGAATACGAGGGTCTCTCCGCCGGCGACCGCCGCGATCGCGAGCGCGATCCGGGAGAGCTCGCCGCCGGATGCGGTCTCTGCCACCGGCGCGAAGGGCAGCCCGGCGTTCGGCCGGATCAGGAAGGAGACCTCGTCGCCGCCCGTCGGGCCCAGGTCCCGCTCCGTCAGCTCGACCCGGAACTCGCCCTCCCCCATCCCGATCCCGTGCAGCTCCTCCGCGACCGCGTCCGCGAAGGGATCGACGGCCTCGGCCCGGGCGGCGTGCAGCTCCTCGGCGAGCCTCTTCACCTCAGCTTCTGCCGCGACGAGCGCCTCGGCTGCGGCGGCGCGCGGGTCGAAGCCGTCGTCGAGCGCCTCGAGCTCGGCACGAGCCTCGGCGGCGCGCGCGAGCAGCTCCGGGTAGGACGCGCAGTCGAACCGCCGTTTCGCGTCGGCGATGCGGTCGAGATCGGATTCGATCTGCTCGACGCGGTCGGGCTCGGCCTGCAGAGAGGCGAGGAAGCCGCGCAGCTCGCTCGCGGCCTCGCGGAGCCGGAGCTCGGTGTCGCGCAGCTCGTTGGCGGCGCGCTCGAGCTCGGGCGCGAGGCGTTCCAGCGGCGCGAGGGCGCGCTCTGCCTCGGCGACGAGCCCGGCTGCGCCCTCTCCCTCGTCGGGCGCCAACGCCTCTGCAGCGGATGCGGCGCCGGCGGCGAGCTCGGTGACGTGGCGCAGGCGCTCGCGCTCTGCACGGAGCTCGTCCTCGGCTCCCGGCTCGAGCCCTTCGGTGTCCGCGACCAGGGCGCGGAGCTCGGCGATCCGAGCCTCCTCGGCTGCGGCTCCCGCGGAAAGCTCCTCGTGGCGCCGGCGAGCGGTGAGCAGCTCCCGCCACGCGATGCGGGACTGGCCGCGTCGCCTGCCTTGCGCGTCCCCGACGAACGCGTCCAGGACGTCGAGCTGGTACGCGGGCCGGCCGAGCCGGCGCTGCTCGAACTGACCGGACATGGAGATCAGGCGCTCGCCGGCCGTGGCGAGATCCTCGCGCGCCGCCGTCCGTCCCCACGCGTAGGCGCGCGTCCGGCCGTCGGGGAAGATCCGCCGCGCGAGGATGACCAGGTCCTCGTCCTCGGGCCTGAGGTCGGCGAGCCGGTCGAGGCTCTCGTCGTCGAGCGCGCCCTCGGGCACCTCCAGCTCGGCCTCGACGTACGCCTCGGAGGCGTCCGCGCCGATGTAGGACGCCTCGCCCTTCGCGCCGAGCAGCAGACCGACCGCCTGCGCGAGGATGGTCTTGCCCGCTCCCGTCTCGCCCGTGATCGCGTTCAGGCCGGGCGCGAAGTCGAGCTCGGCACGGCGGATCAGGACGAGGTTCTCGATCGTCAGGCGGCGTAGCACCGCCAAGCATCGTAAGCGGCCCCGCCGGGCGCGTCGACGGTCACGAGCCGCCACGTCCTCCCAAGCGCTGCCCGGGAGGCGCTACGCACCGAAGGTGCGCCGGTACCTGCGGAAGAACGTCACTTCGGGAAGCGTGGCCAGGTGGCTGCGCTGCGGGCCGAGTCCGATCCGGACGCCTTCGCCGTGCGCGTCGAGCTCGCAGACCTGATGGCCGTCGACGATGACCGTGACTCCGACGTCGATCGTCCGGTTCACGACCGTGAGCGGCCGGTCGCGCGGGATCACCAAAGGGCGGGCGTCGAGCGCGTGCGGAGCGACGAACGTCATCGCCATCGCGTCGATGCCCCAGACAAGCACCGGGCCGCCGTTCGAGAGGTTGTACGCCGTCGAGCCGACCGGCGTGGAGCAGATCACCCCGTCGCTCGGGCGGGTCCCGAGATCCTCGTCGCCGACGCTCCAGCCGAGCTCGACCATGCGCCCGACGCTCGCGCTGCGCACGACCACGTCGTTCACGGCGGTCCACCGGCCCGCCTTGGTCTCGGCGTCGAGCGTCGGCAGCTCGACCACCGAGAAGTCTCCTTCGAAGACACGTCCGACCCCCGATTCGAGCTCGTCCGCGGCGATCGAGGCGAGGAAGCCCACGCGGCCGAAGTTCACGCCGATCACCGGCACGGAGGTGCCGAGGAACCGCTGTAGCGCGCGCAGCATCGTCCCGTCGCCGCCCAGCACCACGGCGACGTCCGCTTCGGCTGCGTCGCCCGCGTCCGCCACCATGCCGTGCTTCTCCCGCTCCTCCTCCGGAAAGATCAGCTCGACCCCTGCCGCGCGCGCGACGCCGTCGAGCCGCTCGAGCGCCGGCCCGATCGTCTCGACCTTGCCGTGCGTCATCACCGCCGCCCGGCGGACGGGCTCACGAGATTGCGTCGGAGATCCAGGTGTCGAGTTCATCGTCGATGGTCGGCCGGTCTCGCTCCACGAGGTGCAGGAAGAACTCCCGGTTTCCCTTCGGGCCCGGCAAACCGGAGTCTACGACGCCGACCGTCTGCGCCCCCCAGTCGAGCGCCCCTTCGACGGTGTCCCGGAGGACGCGCCGGTGAATCTCGGGATCGCGCACGACGCCGCCCTTCCCCACGTCGGCGCGGCCCGCCTCGAACTGCGGCTTGACGAGGACGAGCGCCTGCCAGCCCGGCGCGGAGAGTCGCAAGGCCGCGGGCAGCGCTTTCTGTACGGAGATGAAGGAGACGTCGCAGACGACGAGCTGCGGGGCGAAGGGCAGCTCCAGCAGCTTCCGCGCATTCGTGCGTTCGAGCACGACGACGCGCGGGTCGTTCCGCAGCGGCAGAGCGAGCTGCCCGTACCCGACGTCGACGGCGATCACCCGAGCGGCTCCCCGCTGGAGCAGGACGTCCGTAAAGCCGCCGGTGGACGCGCCTACGTCGAGCGCGTCGAGCCCGGCCGGGTCGACGCCGAGCACGTCCAATGCGTGCGCGAGCTTCTCGCCACCACGCGAGACGAACCGCGGCCCGGAGTCGACCGAGAGCTCAGCGTCCTCGTCGACCTGGGTGCCGGGCTTGTCGTGGCCGGGGACGCGCCCCGCAACGACGAGCGCCTGCGCCTGCGTGCGGGTCTCGGCCAGCCCGCGCTCCACGAGGAGCACGTCAAGCCGTTTTTTCAAGCGCCCTCCGCATCGGGCTAGTGTCCCACGCGTGCGGGTGCTCCTTCTCGCCGCAACTCTCGCGCTGGCGACCGCCGGCGCGGCGGCCCCGCACCCGCTCCTCGACGGCGGCTCCTCGCGAACCGCCGGCGAGCTCGCCGTCGACCGGCTCGCCCGCGGCGGCGTGACGGTCTACTGCGGGAGCCGGAAGGCTCGGCTCGTCGCGCTCACCTTCGACGACGGGCCGGGGCCGTACACGCGGGCGGTAACGCGGACATTGCGGCGCGCCGGCGCGCGCGGGACGTTCTTCCTCGTGGGCGAGCGGCTCACGTGGTGGCGCGGCGCGCTCCGAGCCGAAGCCGGGCTCGGGGCGATCGGCAACCACACATGGACGCATCGCAGCCTGGCGACGCTCGACCAGCCTGGCCTGAACGCCGAGGTCGGCCGCACGCGCTCCGCCGAGATCGCACGCACGGGCAAGATCGTCTCGCTCTTCCGGCCACCCTACGGAGTGCGAACTCCGGCCGGGGACGTCTACCTGCGCCGGCTCCACGTCCTCCAGGTGTTGTGGGACGTCGCGGACTCCCGCTCCGGAATCCGACCCGGGTCGATCGTCCTCCTGCACGAGACGCGCCCGCAGACCGTGCCGCTGCTCCGCTCGATCCTCCTCGACCTACACCGTCGGCATCTCCGCGCGGTCACCGTTCCCGAGCTCCTGGCTGCCGCGCGACCACGGCTGACCCGCGACTCCCGCGGGCCTCGAACGGCCTGCTACTAGGCCGTCCGAGCCGCCAGGCCCGAGACGATGTCCGCGAGCACCGTGGTGTCGGCACCGAGCGCGCGCAGACGGTCGTGCGCTCGCGCTGCCGCTTCGTCCGCGAGGCGACGCGCCTCATCCGGGCCGTGCTCGAGGACGGCACCGTCCCCGTCGAGGATGTCGTCGACGAGCTGGAAAAGCGGACCCAGCTCCGCCGCGAACGCGCGCCACGGCTGCTGCTCGGCGTCCGGCACCCTCGCCACCCAGAGCGCGCAGCCGACGGAGGCCTGGAAGAGCGCGCCGGTCTTCAGGCGCCGGATCTCGGCACGGTCTGCGCCTGGAACCGTCAAATCGAGGTGCTGGCCTCCGATCATGCCGGCGGTCGTCCGAGCGAGCTCACGGGCCACCTCCGGCGTCGGATACGACAGTGCAAGGCGGAACGCCTCGACGAGCAGCGCGTCGCCGGTCAAGACCGCCGTCGTCTCGCCGAACTCGACGTGGACGGCGGGCTTGCCACGGCGCACGTCGTCGTCGTCGAGCGCCGGCAGGTCGTCGTGGACGAGCGAGAACGAGTGGACGAGCTCGACGGCGATCGCCGCGGGCAGGGCTGTCTCCGGATCGCTGCCGGCGGCCTCGGCGACCGCGAGGCACAGAACGGGACGGACGAGTTTGCCGCCGATCGCGTAACGCATGGGCTCGGCGAGCGCGCCGAGCTCCGGAGTCAGGGCCAGATCGGCGAGGTACCTCTCGACGAGCGCCCGCAGCTCGTCAGGCGCCCGCATCCGGCTCCGCGTCGCGTCTGATCCGCGCGATCTCCTCCTCGACCTGCTTCGAGATCTCGGACAGCTCTGCGACCACGTCGATCGCGCTCTCGGGATCGTTCGTCGCCTCGAGCTTCGCGCGCGCGGCTTGCAGGCGCCCGTACAGCTCTTCCACACGGCTCAGGGAGTCGTCGCTCACACGGCCTCCCGCTCACGGGCGATTCGCCCCAGGATCCCGTTGACGAGCCGCCCCGCGTCCTCCGAGGCGTAGCGCTTCGCCAGCCCTACCGCCTCGTCGATCGCGACTTCCTTCGGCACCTGCCCGGTCTCGAGCTCGTGGATGCCGATCCGCAACACATTCCGCTCGACCGCGCCCAGCCGGCTCGCGGCCCACTCGTCGGACGCCTCGTCGATCTGGGCGTCGAGCGCCTCGGCGCGCTGCGAGACCGCCTCCGCGAGGTCGCGCGCCCAGGGATCGACCTCGCCCTCGTAAAGCGACGCGAGAGGACGGCCGGTCACGTCCGACTGGTAGAGGACGAAGAGGGCTGTGCGGCGCGCGGCGCGGCGGCTCTGCGTCACAGCTCCAGCTCCTCGAAGCTCACGTCCACCGCGCTCGTCGCAAGGCCGCACATGCGCGCAAGCGCGTCCGACACGCGCTGCTGCGCGTCGCGCGCGGCATCCGGCAAGACGACGCCGTAGCGACCGGCGAGCTCGAGCTCGACTCGTGCCGTTTCCCCGTCGACCTCGATCTCGACGCCGCGCTTCGGCCGCCGAACGCGCACGCCGTCGACCGATTCCGCCGCGCGTACGACCAGCGCCGACAGCGCGCCGGGCGTGACCGAGATGGTTCCCCCGTCGGATGGGATGGTCAGCCCGTCGCTCATCCGGCCATCAGCGCCGGAAGGCGATCCTCCTGCTCCTCGATGAAGCTCGTCGTGTAGCGACCGCTGCGGAACACGTCGCTGGCGAGGATCTCCTGCGCGGCCGCGCGGGTCGTCGGGACGCCGGTCAGCTCCAGCTCCTCGAGCGCGCGCAGCGCCCGCGCGATCGCCGTCGGCCGGTCCTCGGCGACGACGACCAGCTTTGCGAGCAGCGAGTCGTAGTAGGGCGAGATCACTGCACCGTCCTCCACATGCGTATCGAAGCGTACGCCCGGTCCCAGCGGCGGCCGGATCCGCTCGATCGTGCCCGGTGCGGGCGCGAAGCCGTGAGACGGATCCTCCGCGTTCAGCCGGATCTCGATTGCGTGTCCACCGCGCGGTGCCCGACCGGTCAGGCGCAGGCGCTCGCCGGAGGCGATCCGCAGCTGCTCGTGGACGATGTCGATGCCGGTCACCAGCTCGCTGACCGGATGCTCGACCTGCAGGCGGGCGTTGAGCTCGATGAAGTAGAACGCGCCGTCCTCGCCGAGCAGGAACTCGAACGTGCCGGCGTTTTCGTAGCCGATCGTCCGGCAGGCGTGCTCGACGGTGGCCTCCATGGCCTCGCGGGTCTCCGGGGTGAGAGCCGGCGAGGGCGACTCTTCGATCAGCTTCTGGTGGCGTCGCTGGATCGAGCACTCGCGCTCGCCGAGGGTCAGCACGCCCCCGTCCTTGTCGCAGAGGACCTGGATCTCGACGTGCCGCGCCGGGACGATCGCCTTCTCGAGGTAGACACCGCCGTCGCCGAACGCCGCCGCGGCTTCGCCGGACGCGCGCTCGAACGCGTCCTCCAGCTCCTCCGGGGCATCGACGAGCCGCATCCCCTTACCGCCTCCACCCGCGACCGCCTTCAGGAGGACGGGATAGCCGAGGTCGCCCGCCGCGGCGAGCGCCGCCTGAGCTGTCGTGGCGCCCTCCGAGCCCGGAACGAGGGGCACGCCCGCCGCGGCCATCTCCGACTTCGCCACGGCCTTGTCGCCCATCCGGCGCATCGTGTCCGCGGACGGGCCGACGAAGAGCAGGTCGTTGTCCGCGCAGGCCTCGACGAAGTCCGGGTTCTCGGAGAGAAAGCCCCAGCCCGGGTGGACGGCATCGCACTCCGTCGTGACCGCCGCCGCGACGATCGACGGGATCGCGAGGTAGCTGTCTCGCGCCGCGGGCGGGCCGACGCACACGGCGCGGTCGGCCAGCCGGGTGTGCAGCGAGCCCGCGTCGGCGGTCGAGTAGACCGCGACGGTCTCGATCCCGAGCTCGCGGCACCCACGGATCACCCGCACCGCGACCTCGCCGCGGTTCGCTACGAGGACTCGCTTCAGCATCTAGACGACGGCACCGGTTGTCGACGCGCTCACAGCGCGTCGACTGGCGAGCCGGTCACCGGTTCCAACTCGAACAGCAGCTGCCCGAACTCGACGGCCGCGGCGTTGTCCACGTGGATCGCGCGGACGATCCCGTCGGCGTCGGCCTTCACCTCGTTCATCAACTTCATCGCCTCGAGGATGCAGAGCGTCTGCCCGGCCGCGACCGCGTCTCCTTCCTCCACGAACGCCGGCGCTCCCGGCTGCGGGGCTCGGTAGAACGTCCCGACCATCGGCGCCTCGACCCGTACGAACCCGTTCAGCGGGGCGGCAGCAGCGCCGAGGGACGGCTCCACGGATGCGAGCGGAGCCTCGGGAAGCAGCTGCGCGCTGCGATCCTCGGTCCTCCGGACGGTGACCCGCAGGTCGTCCTCCTCGATCGTGACCTCGGCGACGCCCGACTCCTGGACGACCCGCACGATCTCGCGGATGCGCTCGGCGCGGCTCTGGTCGACAGCGCCGCCGGCGATCACGTCCCC
>JAWVDL010000304.1:0-3442 GCA_033857355.1 Gaiellaceae bacterium
TCCACGCGCGGGCCTGGCTCGTCCAGAGCGGCACGACTGGAGAAGTGCTCGCGCAGCACGGAGACCGGGCACGCATCCCGATCGCGAGCATCACGAAGCTCATGACCGTCCTCGTCACGCTCGAGCATTCGAAGCTCGACGACGTGGTGACGGTCGAGCCGAGCGCCTCGGAGGTCGGCGAGTCGACGATCAACCTGCGAGCCGGCGAACGAATCACCGTGCGTGACCTCGTGAAAGCGGCGCTCATCCAGAGCGCGAACGACGCGGCCAGCGCGCTCGCCGAGTACGTCGGCAAGGGAGACACGCACGCGTTCGTCGAGCTGATGAACGCCAAGGCACGCGAGCTCGGGCTCAGCGACACCCACTTCGTCCGCCCGGACGGACTGGATGCCGCGGGACACGTCTCGAGCGCACGCGACGTGACGAAGCTCGCCCAGATCCTCATGCACGACAAGTTCGTCCGGAGCGTGGTCCGCGAGCGCACCGCGACGATCTCGGGCGGCCGGACGCTGCATACCTGGAACGACCTGCTCGGCCAGTTCCCGGGCCTCCTCGGCGTCAAGACCGGGCACACGGGGGCCGCCGGCTGGTGCGAGGTCGCGGCGGCCCGCGGCCCCGGCGTGACAATCTACGCAGCCGTGCTGGGTAGTCCCACGCGCAGCAGCCGGAACGCGGATCTCGCCGAGCTCCTCCGCTACGGGCTCTCTCGCTACCGACTCGTCCCCGTGATCCCGGAGCGCCCGTTCGCGTCGGTCGAGACGGGCTACGGCAAGAGCCGGCTCGAGCTCGTTCCTTCGCGGCCGCTGCGCCTTTCGCTCCGGGTCGGCGTTCCGCTCGTGGAACGCGTCGTCGCTCCAGGGGTGGTCCGCCTCCCGGTGCACCGCGGACAGCAGCTCGGCGAGGTGCGCGTGTACGCGCGCGGTCGCCTGCTCGGGTCGCGCCCGCTCGTCGCCGAGCGCGACGTCTCGCGTCCGGGCCTCGCCTCGCGCGTCGGCTGGTACGCCGGCCGCGCCGCCCACCACATCGGGAGCTGGCTCTCGACGTGATCGTCACCGTCACGCTCAACGCGGCGATCGACCGCACGCTGACCGTCCCGAACTTCCAGCGCGGGCAGCGTCACCGTGCGAGCGAGGGTCTGATGCTCGCCGGCGGGAAGGGCATCAACGTCGCGCGCGCGCTGAAGCGGCTCGACGTCCCGGTCGTGGCGACTGGACTCGCCGGCGGCGGCACCGGCACGCAGATCGTCGAAGCGCTTACCGCGGAGGCGATCCTGAACGACTTCGTGCGCATCCAGGACGAATCGCGCACCTCCACGGTGGTCGCCGACCCGGCCGGCGGAGCGTTCACGGAGATCTACGAGTGGGGACCGCACGTCGACGATGAGGAGCTGGCGATCCTGCTCGACAAGCTCCGCTACCTCTCGCGTGGCGCCGACTTCGTCGTCTTCTCCGGCTCGCTGCCGCGCGGTGTCGACGACGGGTTCTACGCCGAGGCCATCCGTGACCTGAACCGGCGCGGAGTGCCCTGCGTGCTCGACGCGGAAGGGCCGCCGCTGCGGCTCGGAACCGAGGCCGAGCCGTTCCTCGTCTCCCCGAACCAGCGCGAGGCCGAGTCGCTGGCCGGGCAGGAGTTCCGCGACGACGAAGACTTCCGGATGGCGCTCGACACGATCGCGGAGATCGGTGCCCGCAACGTCTTGATCAGCCAGGAGTCCGGCTGTTTCTGCCGCTTCCGCGAGGAGCGGAACGTGCGCTATTTCGCCGCCGGGCCTCCTCGGGTCGAGCCGGTGTCGTCGGTCGGCGCGGGCGACGTCCTGCTGGCGGCGTTCCTGGCCGGTCGCGTGAACGGCAAGACGCTGGAGGAGTCGCTCCGCGGCGCCGTCGCGACCGCGGCGGCCTCGACGCTCGAGGTCGGCGCCGGAGTGTACGACCAGGCCTCGGCAGGGCGCCTGCACGCAGCCTCGACGGTCACCGAGCTCGAGTCGGTCGTTTCGACGCGGTAGGTGCGTCAGACACGCCTGCTAGCTTTCGCGGATGGAAGTAGGACGCGCCGAGCCGATCAACGTCGAGCTCGACCGCCTGCGCTCTCTCGACGAGAAGTTCGGACGCGAAGGACTGACCTTCGACGACGTCCTGCTCGTGCCCGCCGAGTCGCACGTCTTGCCGAACGACGTCTCCACGCGCACGCGCGTCACCCCTCGAATCGAGCTCGCGCTGCCCATCCTCTCCGCGGCCATGGACACGGTCACGGAGGCACGCCTGGCGATTGCACTGGCCCGTGAGGGCGGGCTTGGGATCGTCCACCGCAACCTGCCCATCGAGGCCCAGGCCGCGGAGATCGACAAGGTCAAGCGCTCCGAGTCGGGGATGATCGTCGAGCCGGTGACGCTCGGCCCGGACCGGCAGGTCGCCGAGGCACTCGAGCTGATGGCGAACTACCACATCTCCGGCGTGCCGATCGTGGACGACAATGGGCGTCTCGTCGGGATCCTGACCAACCGCGATCTCCGCTTCGAGAGCGACACGGCCCAGCTGGTCTCGGCGCTGATGACCTCGAGGAACCTCGTGACCGCGCCGATCGGGACGACGCTGCGCGAGGCCGAGGAGATCCTGCACCGGCACAAGATCGAGAAGCTCCCCGTGGTCGACGCCGACGGCGTGCTGAAGGGACTCATCACCGTCAAGGACATCCAGAAGCGTGTCGAGTTCCCGCTCGCCACGAAGGACGACCAGGGACGCCTGCGCGTCGGAGCGGCGGTCGGCGTGGGCCCGGACGCGCTCGAGCGCGCGGCGGCGCTGGTCGAGCAGGACGTCGACGTGCTCGTCGTCGACACCGCGCACGGCCATTCGCGCGGCGTGCTGGACATGGTGCGGCGGATCAGCGACGGCTTCGACGTCGACGTGATCGCGGGCAACATCGCCACCGCCGAGGCCGCCGAGGCGCTGATCGACGCGGGCGCCGACGCGGTGAAGGTCGGCGTCGGGCCGGGCTCGATCTGCACGACGCGGGTCGTCGCCGGCGTGGGCGTTCCGCAGATCACCGCGGTGTTCGACTGCGCTCGCGTCGCCGGCCCGCGCGGGGTGCCGGTGATCGCCGACGGCGGCATGCAGTTCTCGGGCGACATCGCCAAGGCCCTCGCAGCGGGCGCAGACGCCGTGATGCTCGGCTCGCCGCTCGCGGGCGTCGAGGAGAGCCCGGGCGACGTCGTCGTCCAGCAGGGACAGCGCTTCAAGGAGTACCGAGGCATGGGCTCGCTCGGCGCGATGAAGGCCCGCGGCTACTCGAAGGACCGGTACTTCCAGGGCGACGTCGAGGACGTCGACAAGCTCGTCCCCGAGGGCATCGAGGGCCGTGTCGCCTACAAGGGGCCGCTGGCCGGTATCCTGCACCAGCTCGTCGGCGGCGTCCGGCAGTCGATGGGCTACTGCGGCGCTGCGACGCT
>JAWVDL010000305.1:0-3640 GCA_033857355.1 Gaiellaceae bacterium
TCGCCTCCGCGCTCGATCCGCTCGGTCAGGAGTGGGAAGCGGTCTTCGTCGACGACGGCTCGCGCGACGGCTCGTTCGCCGCGCTGACGAGGCTGCACGCGCAGGCCTCGAACGTGCGCGTCGTTCGCCTGCGCCGGAACTTCGGCAAGGCGGCAGCGCTCGTCGCCGGGTTCGACCAGGCGCGCGGCGAGACGATCGTCACGATGGACGCAGATCTCCAGGACGATCCGGCCGAGCTCCCGCGGCTACTGGCGAAGCTCGAAGAGGGCTTCGACCTCGTCTCGGGCTGGAAGACCCGCCGCCAGGATCCCTGGTCGCGCCGAGTGCTCTCGCGGGTCTTCAACGCGGTGACGAGTTGGATGTCCGGCGTGCGGATGCACGACATGAACAGCGGTCTGAAGGCGTACCGCGCCGAAGTCGCCCACGGCCTGCGCCTCTACGGCGAGCTCCACCGCTTCATCCCTGTGCTCGCGCACCACCGCGGCTACCGGATCGCCGAGCTGCCGGTCAACCACCGGCCGCGGGAGCACGGCCGGTCGAGGTACGGGCTCGAGCGGTACCTGCGCGGCTTCCTCGACCTGCTGACCGTCTCGTTCATCGGCCGCTACCGGCAGCGCCCGCTGCACCTCTTCGGCGGGCTGGGACTGCTGCTCGGCCTCCTCGGAACCGCGATCCTCGTCTACCTCACGGTCGTGAAGCTCCTGGGCCACGCGATCGGCAACCGGCCGCTCCTGACGCTCGGCGTGCTGCTGGTCGTCGTGGGGATGCAGTTCTTCTCGCTGGGACTGATCAGCGAGATGATCACGAGCCATCACGAGGAGCGCGCCGCCGAGCGCGAGCGGGCCGAGCTGCACGTCGACGAGATCCTCGACTAGAGCCGCTTGCGGGTTCTCTACTTCGGGACGTATCAGCGGGACTACCCGCGGAACGTGCTCGCCATTGCATGCCTCCGCCGGGCGGGAGTGGAGGTCGTGGAGCGCAACGTCACGGTCTGGAAAGGACAGGAGAACTGGGCGGCGAGCGGCTGGACGGGCGCCAAGTTGGCCCTCTCGGAGCTTGCGCTGCTCCGGCCGGCGCGCCGGTTCGACGCGCTGATCGTCGGCTACCCCGGCCACTTCGACCTCCCGGCCGCGAAGGTCGCCGCGCTCGGGCGGCCGATCGTCTTCAACCCGCTGGTCTCGCTCGAAGACACGCTCGTCGATGACCGAGCGCGCTTCCGCCGCGGCTCGATTTCCGCACGCGTCCTCGGCAGGGTCGACCGGCAGGCTTTCCGAATGGCCGATCTCGTAGTGGCCGACACGGAGGCGCATGCCGACTTCTTTGCGCGCCACGCCGGCATCCCGCGCGCAAGGGTGGAGGTCTGCCTCGTCGGCGCGGACGAGCGCGTCTTCCAGCCGGGGTGGCGGCCGCCGACGCGCTTCACGGCACTGTTCGTCGGGAAGCTGATCCCGCTGCACGGAATCGAGACGATCCTTGCCGCGGCGAGGCTGGCTCCCGAGATCCCGTTCAGGATCGTCGGCAGCGGCCAGCTCGACGCCTCCCTCGACGACCGGCCCGACAACGTCGAATGGGCGCCCTGGGTCGAGTACGAGGATCTGGCGGGCGAGTACCACCGGGCCGGCTGCGCCCTCGGCATCTTCGGGACGACCGACAAGACCGCGCGCGTGATCCCGAACAAGGTCTTCCAGGCGCTCGCCTGCGGTACGCCGGTCGTCACCGCCGGCACACCTGCCGCGCACGAGCTGCTCGTCGACGGGGAGAGCGCGCTCCTCGTTCCCACGGGCGATCCGGCCGCGCTGGCCGCGGCACTGCGTCGGCTGGCCGGAGGGCCCGCGCTGGCCGAGCATCTGAGCGGCGGAGGGCTCTACACGTATCAGCAGCGCGCGAGCGAGGAGGCGCTCGCACCACGGTGGCGCGCCGTCGTCGAGCGGGCGGTGGACAGAGGACGATGACCGCTCACGAGTGGGGCACGGCGCCCGACTTCGTCGGCCCGCGCCACGAGCTGCGGGAGTCGCTGCTGCTCGACCTCGTCGCCCTGGCGAGGCCGGGGCCCCGCGTCCTCAACGTCGGCGCGGGCCAGGGCAGCTTCTCGCGGCTCCTCGCGGCGCGCGGCTTCGCCGTGACCAGCGCCGAGGCCTCCGCAGCCGCTGTGGACGTGCTGCGGGACCGGACGCTCGGCGAGGTCGTGCAGGCCGACGCGGCAGCGCTGCCGTTCGCCGACGGAACCTTCGACGCGGTCATCCTCGGCGAGGTGCTCGAGCATCTGCAGGACGACGTGTCGGCCCTCCGCGAAGCGCGAAGAGTGCTGTGCGGCGCCGGCGTGATCGCAGCGTCGGTCCCGCGGAACCCGGCCTGGTTCTCGTCGAGCGACCGCTGGGCCGGCCACGTCCGCCGTTACACGCGCGACGAACTGCTCGCGGCCTTCCGGAACGCCGGCCTGAGCGTCGAGCGCTGCGTCGCCTGGGGCTTTCCCGTCTCCGCGCTCTACCATCGCACCGTCTATGAGCGACACCTCGACCGGCGCGGAGCCGCGAGCGCAACCCCGCGCCAGCGGCCGGCGCTGGCCGTCCTTCGAGCGCTTCTCCAACTCGACCGGCTTTTCCTCGGCCATGAGCGGGGCGCGCTTGGCTACCTCGTCCTGGCTCGGCGTCCGTAGTCTCCTCTGGGCCGCGATCGGCGCTTACGCGGTTGGCTTCGCCGCGCTCTCGATGCTCCGCCACCGTGCATTCGAGACCGGCCGCTTCGACCTCGGGAACATGGTTCAGGCGGTGTGGGCAACTGCGCACGGACACCCGCTCACGGTCACCGACCTGCACGGGGAGCAGTTCTCGCGGCTCGGAGCGCACGTCGACCCGATCCTCGTCCTGTTCGCCCCGCTCTGGTGGCTCTGGCCGAGTCCGGATCTGCTGCTCGCCGTTCAGGCGGTCGCCGTCGCGCTGGGCGCAATCCCGGTCTTCAAGCTCGCGCGCAAGCATCTGGGCGACGAGCGGGCCGCCTTGGGCTTCGCGCTCGCGTACCTGCTTTTGCCGGCGGTGGAGTGGCTGACGCTGAACGAGTTCCACCCGGTCGCGCTCGCGTGCCCGCTGCTGCTCTGGGCGTTCTGGTTCCTGGACGAGGATCGGCTCGTCGCGTTCGCGGCGACGGCGCTGCTCGCCGCGACGACCAAGGAGGAGATCCCGCTCGTCCTGGCCGGGTTCGGGGTCTGGTACGCCGTATCGCATCGCAGGCGTCTCGCGGGCGCGGCCATCGCAGGGGCAGGACTTGTGTGGACGCTGGTCGCGGTGCGAGTGGTCATGCCGCATTTCAACGACGGCGCCGCCTCGAGCTTCTACTCGCGCTACAGCGAAGTCGGCGGGTCCCCCGGTGGCGTCCTGCGGACCGCGGTGCACGACCCCGCAACGCTCATCACGTCCGTGTTCGACCACAGCGGATTCCACTACCTGCTGCAGCTCTTGCTGCCACTCGGAGGCCTCTTCCTGCTCGCGCCGGTGGCGGCCGCCGCGGCCCTGCCCGAGCTCGCGCTCAACCTGCTCTCGGCGACGCCGCCCCAGCGCTCGATTCACTTCCACTACACGGCCGGCGAGATCCCGCCGCTGGTCGTCGCGTCGGTCCTCGGCGCCGCGAGCCTGGCACGACGCAG
>JAWVDL010000306.1:0-13772 GCA_033857355.1 Gaiellaceae bacterium
CGCTCGGGGTTCGACTTCAAGGTCTGGATGCCCTGAACGGTGAGCGTCGAGAGCAGGATGTAGGTCGGCACTACGTCACCTCCATCGTCGCGAATGAGACGCCGAGTCTACGCCGCCGGCGAACGAAGGACGTGCAGCGGAAGGACCTTGCTCGCGGCCGTCCCCGCAGGCTCGACGCGCGCGATCTCGAGGGTGCCGGCTGCCCGCCAGACCTCGGCCATCATCGACGATGGAGGGCCTTCCGCAGCCAGGGCCGCGAGCACGGTCCGCGCTACCTCCTGCTCGTCGACGGGCCCGACGCCTGGACTGATCGACAGGCTTACCCTGGTGACGCCCTCCCGTTCGTCCTCCACGAACTGGTACTGCGTCGCGCTCCCGCCGAACCGCGCCGGAAGAACGTCCTCCACGAGCGTGGTCAGGTCGCTGCCGAGGAAGTTCATCCCCTCGGTGACGAGCTTCTCGTAGCTCCTGATCGTATGCAGGTGCCGCCGGTAGCCGACCTCGTCGAGCGCACAATTGCAGCGCCGTTCACGGAGGACGCCGTAGTCGCCGCTCTCGACGTTGAGCGCGAGCTTCGGCGAGACGGGAAGCAGGCTCGTGTAGTGCAGGGCGTCGGCGACCAGGCCTGACGCGACCTTCGGGGGACGCTCGATTGCCGCAACGGTGTCCGTCGCCAGGTGGACGTCGTCGACGGCGTCCGGTTCCGCGCAAGCGAGTCCGAGCTGGCCGATCTCGGTGAAGTAGTAGTTGCTGAACGCGCGACAGCCGGCGGCCGCGACAACCTCCGCCTTTCCGGCCGTATACGGCTCGCCGCCGAACCAGAAGACCGTCCCCGCGATGTCCGCGCCGAGCTCCCGCGCAGCCAGACCGATGCGCACACCCGAGCTCGGCGTACAGCAAATCAGCGCCGGCGTACCCCTCCGTCGTGCCGCCGCCAGCCACTCGACCAGCGGACGCGGATCGTCGGGGGGCAGATATTCGGGCAGCCGAAAGCCGAAACCCGCCGTCCGGCCCACCAACATCGTCGTCATCGTCAGCGCCGTCGATCGTCCGCTTGCACGCAGGCGGGTCGGAGTGAACCAACGGTCGTACGCCGACCCGAGCTTCGCCCGCACCAGGACCGCTTTCGTTCCGGCCACGCCCGGCGGCACCGGGAACCAGATTGCGAATGGGCGCTCGCCGACGTCGAACGCGTCGTCGACGAGCGCGAGGTAGCGGGCCTCGTGCTCCGTCATCCCGAGATCGACGAGAACACTACGAGCCGTCCCGCTCGAGCCTCCCGTCTGGGTCCGGTAGTGCTTGCGGCCGAGCGGATTGTCGAAGTCCGACGCCTCGACGTGCAGCTCGAGAGAGCCCCGCCGGATCGGGCGGCGGCCGTTGAACTCGTCGAGAGTGACGTAGACGCCTGCGTCATGCAGCCGTTCCAGCGCTCGTTCGAGTCCTTCGCCGCGCACGAGCGCCCGAACGTCGTGCGGTTCCACTCCGGCGTGCTCCACCAAGCGTCGGTAGGGGCTTTCGGGCACCGCAACGACGCCGCGCTCGAAGACGTCGAGAAAGGAGTCGTCTCGTTGCTCGAGACGCCTTCGCACGTCGAGGCGCGCAGCCTCGTGCGACAACGGCTCCCGGAGGTAGCGACGGAGCTCGCGTGAGTACGTCGCGAGCAGCCGGGCGTCGCTCGTCAGCTCGTTCCGTCCGCGTTCGAGTGGTCGCGAACCAGGAGGTCGGCGAAGCTCGCGCACGACTTCCCGAACTCCCACCAACCGCTGACCGACGGCTTGACGAACGCCATGCTGCGGCCGTAGACGAGCGGGATCAGCGCGACCCGGTCCGCCACCGCGAGACGGTCCGCCTCGTGAAACAGCTCGAGCCTGACGCGGTCGCTCCGCTCCTGCCGCGCACGCTCGATCAGCTCGTCGAAGGGCGCGTAGGAAAAGCCGCCCTCGTTGGTCTTGCTGTCGGAATGCAGCTCGAGCCGCAGGTAGTACTCCGGGTCGGGATAGCCGGGAAGCCAGCCGCCCAGGGCGATCGGCGCGAGGTGCCACGGCGTCGTCAGATGGACAGCCTCGGCGTTCGTCCACCAGCGGAAGTCCACGCTGAGGCCGAGGACCTCCTCCCACTGGTCGGCCACCGGGCGCAGGAGGTGCTCCCACTCCTCCAGGGCAGCGATCGCTATCTCGCCGGAGACCCCGGAGCGGGCCAGGGCCTCGCGCGCTTGGTCCGGGTCGAAGCGAAGCGCGATATCGGGCGTATGACCCTGCAGCGCGGGCGGGACGAGGCCGCCGTTCGCAACGACGAGGTTCGCCGGAAGAGTGGCCTGGAGACGTTCGCGGTCGATGCTGTGGGCCAGCGCGCGACGAAGGTCGATGTTCGACGCGACCGGATGCGAATGGTCGAACGAGAGATATCCGGTCCAGGCGGCCGCGCCGAGCTCCACCTCGGTGGTCACGTCCGGCATGACGTCCGCAATTCTCGGCGTGTACCGCGCCGCGACCATCTCGTAAGCCCCGCTTCCGTAGTCTCGGATCGCGTCGGCGACGTCGGTCCGGATCAGCTCGATCCGCGACACATTGCCGGGCCGGCTGCCCGCGTAGAGCGGCTGCCGCTCGAGCTCGAGACGCTCGTCCGTTCGCGTCACCTGCCGAAAAGGCCCGCTCACGACCTGGCGCTCGGGACTCGTCCACGCATCGCCGTCGCGCTCGATCGCGTGCCGGGGCTGCGGGCCTCCGTCCGGGCGGTTCATCACCGACATGAAGTACGGCGCCGGAGCGACCAGACGGAACTCGACCGTGCGATCGTCCAGCGCCCGGACGCCGATCGAGTCGGCATCCTGGTTCCGGCCGAGGTAGTAGTCCTGGCCGTTCTCGAGCACGAAGTAGATCGCCACGGACGAGCCGGGGCTCGAGGGGTCGAGGACGCGCTTCACCCCGTACTCGACGTCGTGCGCGGTCAGCGGCTCGCCGTCCGACCAGCGCAGGCCCTCGCGCAGGTGGAAGAGGTAGCGCAGGCCGTCGTCCGAGATCTCCCAGCGCTCGGCCAGCGACGGCACGATTGTCCGCTCCGGCCAGGCTTCGACGAGGCGGTCGAAGAGCTGCATGCAGAGCTGGATGTTCGGCCAGGCGATCGCCGACTTCGGGTCGGGATCGTTCGGAAGGTACGACGACGCCACGCGCAACGTCGCGGTCGGCTCGCCCGGCCAGGTCTCGGGCGGATGCCATTGCTCGAACGCCGCCTGGTAGGTGCTGTTCGCCTCCTCGAACCGGAGCGACGTGTGCAGCGCGAGCGCGAGCTTGAAGAGAACGAGGGCCGCCTCCTGCGCGCGGTCGCGCTCCTCGAGCAGCGGCAAAAGCGCACGGTAGTGCTCGATCGCCTCGTCGAGGGCGTACTCCTGGCGGGCCTTGTCCCCGGCGAGGGTCAGGTAGGCGATGGCCTTGTCCCAGTCCTGCGCGGCCAGCCAGTGGTGCGCGAGGAGGCCGTACGCCTCTTCTTCGGCTCCGGCCTGCCGGCCCTCGAGCCATTCGGCCGCCTTGCGATGGAGGGAGCGCCGCGTGCCGCCGACGAGGGTCCGGTAGGCGCCCTCCTGGATCAGCGCGTGCTTGAAGCGGTACTCGGGCTGCGGCCACCGGCGCTCCTCGCGCAACAAATCGAGGCGCTGAAGCGACTGGAGGACGGCGCGTGTATCTCCGTTTCCCGCGACGCCCTCGAGCAGCGGCAGCCCGAAATGGCGCCCGAGCACCGACGCCGCGACGAGGACGTTGCGCGAGGCGGAATCGAGCCGGTCGATGCGGGCCAGGACGACCTTCTCCACGGTCGGCGGGAGCTCGACGGCTGCGTCGTGGTCGTAGCGCCAGCCCCCGTTGTCCGCGACGAGGGCACCGGCGTCGACGAGCGAGCGCACGAGCTCCTCCAGGAAGAACGGATTGCCGTCGGCGTGCTCCAGCAGCCGCGCGCGAAGCTCGGCGGGCAGCGTCTCGGCGCCGACGAGCCCGTCGAGCAGCTTCGCGCCGGCGGCGCCCGAGAGCGCCTGGAGCGCGAGCGACCGCGTTCGGTGCGGCACCTCGCGCGCCGCCAGCTCGTGGATCCGCCACGACGCGTGGTCGCGCTCCGGCCGCTGCGTGACGATCAGCAGCACCGCCGCGTCCTCGGTGAGCGGTACGAGCGTCTCCACGAGCTGCACGGAGGTCGGGTCTGCCCAGTGGAGATCCTCGAGCAGGACGAAGACCGGGCCGTCCTCGGCCAGCCGCGCGAGCAGCGACGCTACGACCTCGAACGTCCGGTACTGGAGCGCCTCGGGCGACAGCTCGGACAGGCGCGCCTGGGCCTCCGGCTCCATGGTCAGGTCGAGAAGCGAGCCGAGATATGGGTAGATCTCGGGCGTCCGCTCGCCGAAGAGCGGCTCGAGGTTCCGGCGAAGGGCGACCCGGACGCGGAGCTCGGGAGCATCCACCGGCACGCCGATCCACCGCCGCAACAGGTCGCGAAAGGGCCAGTACGGCAGCGACTCCCCGTACGAGACGCAGCGCCCCTCGAGCCAGACCGGGCGGCCGTGGGCGGCGGGCGTGCTCTCGATCTGCGCGGCCAGCTCGGCGGTGAGACGGCTTTTCCCGATTCCCGCCTCCCCGGTCACGAAGAGGATGCCGCCCGCGCCCGCGAGCGCTCCGCCGACCGCTTCGCGCGCCTCGCCCAGCTCGCGCTCCCGTCCGACGAGCGCGGACTGCACGCCCTCGTCGCCCCGGCGGGCACCGGCGCGCACGCTTCGCGGAACGAACGCCTCGACGGGCTCCGCCTTCCCTTTCAGCTCCAGCTGCCGCGCATCGCTCCATTCGAACAGCTGCTCGACAAGGCGCTGCGTCTCGGCGCCGACGACGACCGAGCCGGGATCGGCCGCGGACTGGAGCCGTGCGGCGGTGTTGATCGCGTCGCCGACCGCGCCGTACTCGATCCGGCTTCCGGCGCCCACGGCGCCCAGGACGACCGGACCCGTCGTGACACCAACGCGCGCGGCGAGACCTTCGATCCCCCACGCGCGCTCGACCTCCGCGCCGTATTCGGCGACGTCCGCCGCGATTCTCAGGCCGGCGCGAACGGCGCGCTCGGGATCGTCCTCGTGCGTGACCGGCGCGCCGAAGAGCGCCAGCACACCGTCGCCGGCGAGATCCTTGATCGTGCCGCCGAAGTCCTCGACGGCGTGGACCATGCGCGCGACCGCCTCGCCCACCACGAGCTTCGCGTCCTCCGGATCCAGCTGCTCGCCGAGCGCGGTCGAGCCCGCGAGGTCGGCGAAGAGCGCGGAGACCACCTTGCGCTCCTCACGCATCTCCACGGTCAAGGCGAAACGGTCCTAACCCTGGTGAACGACTTCGGCGTCCGGGTCGTTCGCGGGGTCTCCCTCGGGGAGAACGTCGCACGCCCAGTCGTTCCGCTTCCACCGCGGCACGGGCGGCTCGGCGCCGGCCTTGGGGACGAACCGGGACCGCTCGACCAGCCGGTACTCGTGGATGTAACGCGGGCAGTTCGGGAAGACCTGGGTCGCGTGGACCCGAACGACGAGCTGCGCGCCGGGGAACTCGGCCAGCAGCGGATCCTCGTGGTCGACCGAGGCCTCGCCGTTCAGCCGCATCCGGCGCCGCTCGTCGAACCGGATGAAGAGCAGGCCGACATGCGGGTTGACGACCGCGTTCCCGACAGACAGGTACATCCCGTTCCCGTCGTAGCTCGGGAAGGCGATCGTGGCCTCGTCGATCACGCGCACGAAGCCGGGCTCCCCTCCCTTGTACGAGCACTGCGGCCGCCCGTCCGCGTCGGCCGTGGCGAGGAAGAACATGTCGCAGGACTGGATGAACGCGCGATCGTCCTCGTCGATCGTCTCGCGAACGATGCGCTCCTCGATCCGCTCCGCGAGCCTGCGGGTGTCGAAGCGCTCCTGGAGATCTACGCTGGCGTGGTTGTAGAGGTCGATGCGTTGGATGATCGCACGCGGGCCGCCTGGTCCACGAAGAGCATCGCCGCGCCGACGAACAGCAGCGGCGAGAGGACGAGGTCGGCGAGGAAGCCGGCGGTGCGGATCGCGTTGTCGCTCTGCGTGCGGAGCAGGAAGAGCAGGACGGTGCGCGACAGGAAGTAGACGATCGCCAGGGCCGCCAGCGACCCGAATGCGTGGACGAAGTCCGCGCGCGCCAGCTCCAGGCCGCGGCGGAACGAATCGACGAAGCCCCGCCGCTCGATCACCGCCGCGGGAACGGCGAGGCCGATCAACGCGAGCCACGCGAGTGCCGGCAGGATCACGAACCGGAAGAGCAACGGCACTGGCAGCCAGACGAGGATCCCCACTGCGAGCCCGACGAGCAGCGCGCGAGGCGACGGCCGGTGCTCGGCGACGAGCGCGCAGGCCGCGACGTACGAGATCGTGATCAGCGGCGTGAAGATCCACAGCAAGACCGTCTGGTGCTGGATCGACCGCCCGACTGCGATCGCGTCGAGCCCTGCGATGCTCAGTCCAAGCGCGAGCACCGGGAGGAACCGGTCGCCGTACAGGCGGATCGACTCCGCGACGAGCTGGCCGACGGTGCGCGTCTGGGGCGGAAGCGGCGGAGGCAGCGGGCCCGTTTGCTTCGGGTAGCGCGGCCGGGCCACGCGGAGACGCTAGCGTTATCGACGCGTGCGGAGCGCCACCCCGAGCTCGTGAACGCCCATCTTGCCGGCGAAGCGCTGCGCCTCTTACGTCAGCGCGCGAGGTGGATCGTCCGCCCACCGGCGGTGAAGGGCCGGATCCCGCGCATGTTCCCCGGTGGACTCCGCGTTTCGGAGGATGAGGAGGAGGCGGCGGTCGACGCCGTGCGCGAGGTGATCCGCTCGAAGCGGCTTTTCCGGTACTACGGCGTCGTCCCGAGCCTGCGCCACTCGAGAGCACGAGAGCTCGAGACCGCGTTCGCTCGACGGGTCGGGACCGCTCATGCGCTTGCCGTGAACTCGGGTACGAGCGCGCTCGTCTGTGCGCTCGCCGGGCTCGGGATCGGCCCGGGCGACGAGGTGGTCGTCCCGGCCTACACGTGGATCTCTACCGCCACCGCCGTCCTCGCTGTCGGCGCCGTTCCGGTCGTCGCGGAGGTGGACGACTCGCTGACGATCGACCCCGTCGACGTGGAGCGGAAGCTCTCGCCACAGACGAAGGCGATCGTCCCGGTGCACATGCGCGGCGCGCCGGCGCGGATGGACGCGTTGAGCGAGCTCGCGCGGGCACGCGGGCTTCACGTGCTGGAGGACGTCGCGCAGGCGACGGGCGGCAGCTTCCACGGTCGTCCGCTCGGGAGCATCGGCGACGCCGGCGCGTTCAGCTTCCAGATGAGCAAGATGATGACCGCCGGCGAGGGCGGGATGGTGACGACGAAGGACCCGATGGTTCACCGCCGCGCCGCGATGTACCACGACTCGGCCGCGCCTCCGAACATCGGCGTCGCGGCAGACGAGTGGCTCCCCGGATTGAACCTCCGGATGTCCGAGCTGCACGCGGCCGTCCTGCTAGTCCAGCTGGGTCGGCTCGACTCGCTGCTCTCCGACCTTCGGACGCGCAAGCGCGCGCTCGAGGAGCGGCTGGTCGGGCGCCTCGGCGAACGGGTTGCGTTCCGGAGGCTCACGGATCCCGACGGCGAGATCGGGATTGCCCTCATCTTCTTCCTTCCGGACCCGCGCCTCGCGGAACGGATCGTGCCGGCCCTTGCCGAACAGAATGTTCCCGCCTCCCGGCTGTACCAGGAGGGGAAGCACCTCCCGCACGACTACGTGGACCTCCACGCCTATGAGGCGTGGACCCCGCTACTCGACAGGCGAACCTGGTCTCCGGGCGGCGGCCCTTGGAGCGGCCACCCGCGGCGGATCGAGTATCCGCGCGACGCGTGCCCCGTGACGATGGACCTGCTGCGGCGAGCAGTGCACGTCGACGTGAGCCCCGAGCTTCGACACGATCAGGTGGAACAGATGGCGTCCGCGATCGGCGACATCGTCGAGCGCTCGCTCTAGGTGGCGGCGGAGGTCTACGACGCGATCGTCGTCGGCGCGGGCGCGGCCGGCGGGTGGGTGGCCAAGGAGCTGTGCGAACGGGGGCTGAGCGTCCTACTGCTCGAGGCGGGGCCAGAGCTCGACCCGAAGCGCGACTTTCCCCTGCCGGCTGCTCCCGAGCAACGGCTGCTCTCGCGGCTCGCCGGCCTCCGCACACAGCCCGTCCAGATGCGTTGCGCCGCGTACAGCGGGCGCACGCGTCAGTTCTTCGTGGACGACCGCGAGAGTCCGTACACGACCCCGGCCGGCCGGCCGTTCAACTGGTTCCGGGGACGGCAAGTCGGCGGCCGGCTGCATGTCTGGGCGCGCGTCGTGCCGCGCCTGACGGACCGGGAGCTCGGGTCGTGGCCGCTCTCCTACGGCGAGCTCGCTCCCTGGTACGACCGCGTCGAGGCCTTCATGGGGGTCGGAGACGTTGCGCGGAACGCCGCGGAGGAGCGGTTCAAGACAGTGGTCGAGGGCGCGTTTCCCGAGCGGCGGGTGCTGCGACCGCGCGTCGCTCGGCACGAACGCGAGCGCCGGCCGGGGACGATCCGCGCGGCGGAGCGCACCGGTCGGCTCACGCTGCGGCCCGACACGGTCGTTCGCACGGTCGCGCTCGACCCGCGCACGGGCAAGGCGACCGGCGTGTCGTACGTGGAGAGGCAAAGGAGGACGGCCGGCGCAGCGTGCAGCCGCGTCGTGGTCTTGTGCGCGAGCACGATCGAGACGCTGCGAATCCTGCTCAACTCCGGCGTCGGCAACTCGTCCGGTTTGCTCGGACAGGGGCTGATGGACCACGTCCTCACGGGAATCGGCGGACCGCTGCGCGAGGCTGCGAGCGAGCCCAACCCGGCCGCGGATCCATACGACTTCGGCCTCGTCACCGGGTTCCAGGTGCCGGGCTTCCCGGGCGGTTGGGCGCTGCAGGGAGCGATCGGGCGCGGGGCCCCGACCTGGTATTTCCTCGCCCACGGCGAGATGCTCGCCCGGCCCGAGAACCGCGTCGCGCTGGCCGCGCGCGAGACCGACGCGTGGGGAGTGCCGGCCGCGCAGGTCACGTGCTCGCCAGGGCCGGAGGAGGTCGCGATGGCCGCCGACCAGCTCGAGACCATGCGCGAGCTCGCCGCGACCGCGGGTCTCGAGGTCAGGACTCCTCCCTCGGGGCGGCGCCTCGATGCACTCGCGTTCCGCCTCTGGAAGCGCCGGCTGCTCTCACCGCACGGCGCGTTCCTGCCCGGGAGCGCAGCCCACGAGATCGGCGGCGCTCCGCTGGGCCACGAACCAGGGACATCCGTCCTCAACAGCTTCGGCCAGTGCTGGGACGCGGAGAACGTCTTCGTCGCCGACGGGGCGGCCTTCCCGGCCGGATGCTGGCAGAACGTGACCCTGACGATCATGGCCCTTGCCGCCAGGGCCTCCGACTACATCGCCTGCGAGCTCGCCGCGGGCAGGCTCTGACCCAACAGCGTCAGGTACCGATCCTCGAGCCGGTGCGCCTCCTTGACGACGTCGTGAAGCTCCTCCACGTGGCGGCGGCCGGCGCGGCCCATCGGCTCCCATCGATCGGGCTCGTCCATGAGCGTGCGCAGTGCATCCGCAAGCGCGTCCACGTCGTGCTCGGGAACGAGCAGCGCGCTCTCGCCGGGCAGGGTCACGTTGGGGATGTCGCAGTGGTAGGTGGACACCACCGGCATCCCGAGCGCCTGGGCCTCGATGATCGTCGTCGGCGCGCCACCCTCGCCGCGGCCCTCACGATCCACGACGCTCGGGTGGAGGAACAGGTCGCAGCGCTGCAGCTCCGCGATGCAGTCGCGCCAGTTGAGGAAGCCCAGCATGCGAACGCAGTCCTGAAGACGGTTTGCGCGGATGTACGCGTGGATCTCGGCCGCATAGCTCCCGTCGGTCATCGTGTCGTCACCGATCAGGCGGAGCTCGACGTTCCTGCCCTCGGTCCGCAGCGCCCGCACGGCCCGAAGCGCATCGAGCACGCCCTTCTGCTCGCAGAAGCGACCGGCGAAGGCCACGATCGTCTTGCCGTCCGCGCGCGCCGTGCGGGCACGAAACTCCAGCCGGTCGAGCGGTACGCCGAACCGCTGCACGTGCACCTTCTCGGGCGGCGCGCCGAGCTCCAGCACGCGCTCACGAAGGAACGGGCCCTCGACGAGCAGCAGGTCGGCCTCCTCGAAGAGTTCGCGGAGACGCTCCGGCCAGTCGGCACCCGACGACCCGTTCTCGACCCACCACGACCACCAGGGAGCGAGCGCCGGCGCAATGTCGTCGCCGAGGAAGGTGACGACGAGGGGCAGGTCCAGGCGCCGCTTCAGCTCGAGCGTCCGCCAGGCGACAGGGCCGAAATACGAATGGATGATCTGCACGTCGCGGCGGCGCAGAATCCCTTCGGCCCACTCGATGAAGGCACGCGGGTCGGCGTCCGAGCGCATCCGCGGAACGATGCGGCCGTGGAGGAGCGAGAGCGCCGGGTCGGCGACGCGGGGCGGGAGCCGCGTGAGCACCCGTCGCAGTGCGAGCCCGCTCGACCAGAGCGTGGCCTGACGAGCGCCGCGGCCGGCGTAGACGTAGAAGTCGTCCGCCAGCTCGGCCGGAATCTCGCTGCTGATCGACGTCGACTCGCGGGCGCGCGTCAGGCAGATCGGCCGCACGCGCCGTAGTCGGGAGAGGTAGAAGTAGATGAAGGACTGCGTGGAATGGAAGAACGAGTAGTTGACGTGGGCGACGGTCGGCGTCACGACTCCTCCCCGCGCCGGCGTTCCCACTCCTCGCGGTCGATTGCGTACCAGCAGACGTCGCTCCGACGCCAGCGCGTCTGGCCGACGGGAGAAAGGCCGATCCGCTCCATCACGCGGATCGAGCGCCGGTTTGCGAGGTGGGCGATGCTGAGCAGACGATCGAGCCTGACACGTTCGAAGGCGTCCTCGAGGCTTGCCACAGCTCCTTCGGTCGCGTAGCCCTTGCCCCACGAGTCTCGCGCAAGCAGCCAGCCGACCTCGACCTTCACGTCCTCCGCGCTCCAGTCCGCATGGTGGTGGAGGCCGATCTTCCCCACCAACCGCCCGCTGGCGCGCTCCTCGGCCGCCCACTCCCCGAACCCGTGGCGTTCCCAGTGCTGGATCAGCGTCCGAATGGCCCGTCGCGCTTCGAGATCCGAGAACTGCGCGAACACGGCGGCCGCCTTCCGCTTCAGGCGATACCGAAGCCCCGAGCCCAGGTAGCGCATGAGCTCGTCGTCCCGGAGGAGCCTGCCGTAGTCCGCCGCGTCCTGCTCGCGCCAGGGACGAAGCCGCAGGCGAGACGTCTCGATTGTCGGCGGGACGGCCGTGGCGCAGGGCTGAGAGTTGCGGTTGGCAGTGGAGACGCTACGGGACGGCGGGCGGCTTCTTTCCCCCGTTCGACACGAAGCTAACGCATTCGCCCTGGTTCTTGAAGACCCCGAACGTCTGCCAGCCGCCGTTCTTGCACTCGTCCTTCGTCGTCGGTAGCGCCGGAACCGTCTCGGTCAGCGTGGACGCGAACGCCTCGCCCAAGCCGAAGTACACCTGAGGGTTGGATGCCTGCCCCGTCGACGCGTCGTAGACGACGGTCTCCGCGGTGCCTTCGTCCCGATACTTGCCCGCGGGCGTCGTGATCGTCGCCGTATAGCTCGCGGTGAGGAAGGCGATTCCCGCGTAGAAGGGCGGCACCGTGTCGCAGATTCCTCCCTCCGATACGGAGAGGCGTTTCGTCCCCTCGATATGACCCGCCGGCGAATCGATCGTGAACGACGCGGTGAACTCCAGGATCGGTTGCAGGCCTAGGCCGAGGTCGAGGCCGGCGAGCGTCGCGGATCCGCTCTCGGTGAAGGTGCCCGGATAGACCCCGGTGGCCAGGCCGGACGCCTGGAAGGTGAACGTGCCCGGACCGGGGGTGATCGGATCGGCCAGCGGGCAATTCCGGATCGTGGAGACGGACCCCTTCGTCTCGGTCGCGCTACAGCCCCCGGTGAACAGCGACAGGTTCGGCGAGCATGCGAGCAGCGTTTCTCCGGTCATCGTCGGCGGCGGCGCCGCCAGGGCAAGTGGGGCAGCGACTACGAAGGCGATCGCGACGGTCGCCAGTGACAGAGCTTTCCGCATGTTCCCCCTCTCCTCGGAGTGCCTCGATCCTCCCAACCAAGGAAGGCCGAAGTCAAGGAGGGACTATGCGGTGACGGGTTCTGCCGCGGCCGCCTTCTCGAACACGAGCTCGTCGCCCTGGGCATCGACGCGCACCGTGTCGCCCTCCGCGAACTCCCCCTCGAGGAGCCGCAGGGCGAGCGGGTTCTCGACCAGGCGCTGGATCGCGCGCTTCAGCGGACGGGCGCCGTAGGTTGGATCCCAGCCTGCCTCGGCGAGGGCTTCCTTCGCCGCATCCGTGAGCTCGAGCTCGATCCGCCGCTCCGCCAGCCGCTCGCGCAGGCGCGTGAGCTGGTGCTCGACGATCTCGCCCAGCTGCTCGCGCGACAGCGCCTTGAACTCGACGATCTCGTCGATCCGGTTCAGGAACTCGGGGCGGAAGTGCTCGCGCATCTGCTCGGCCGAGCGGATGTTCGAGGTCATGATCAGCACGGTGTTGCGGAAGTCGACCGTCCGGCCCTGGCCGTCGGTCAGCCGGCCGTCGTCGAGGATCTGCAGCAGCACGTCGAAGACCTCGTTGTGCGCCTTCTCGATCTCGTCGAGGAGCACGACGCTGTAGGGACGGCGCCGCACCGCCTCGGTGAGCTGGCCACCTTCCTCGTAGCCCACGTAGCCGGGCGGAGCGCCGACGAGACGCGAGACGGTGTGCCGCTCCTGGTACTCGGACATGTCCAGCCGGACCATGGCCCGCTCGTCGTCGAACATGAACTCGGCGAGCGCCTTGGCGAGCTCGGTCTTGCCGACGCCGGTCGGGCCGAGGAAGACGAACGAGCCGATCGGCCGGTTCGGATCCTGCAGGCCCGTGCGCGCGCGCCGGAGCGCGTTCGCGACCGCTCCGACGGCCTCGTCCTGACCGACGACGCGCTGGTGCAGCCGCTCCTCCATGTGGATCAGCTTCTCGGTCTCTCCCTCGAGCAGCCGGGTCACGGGGATGCCTGTCCAGCGGGCGACCACCTCGGCGACGTCGTCCTCGTCGACCTCTTCCTTCACCATCGGGTCGATCGACGCGCCGTCGCGCCGCTCCAGCTCGGCCTCGAGCGCGGGCAGCTCGCCATAGCGGATCTCGGCCACGCGCTCCAGGTCGCCGGCGCGCTCGGCGCGCTCGGCCTCCATGCGCAGCTCGTCGATGCGCTGCGTGATCTCCTTCACGCGGTCGAGCGCTTCCTTCTCGGTCGCCCAGCGCGCGGCCAACGCGTCGCGGGCCTCGCGCGCCTCGGCGAGCGAGCGCTCGACCGGCTGGCGCACCTCGTCCGACTCCTTGCCCATCGCGGCGAGCTCGATCTCGAGCTGGCGCACGCGCCGGTCGGCCTCGTCGAGCTCGAGCGGCGACGAGTCGATCTCCATCCGCAGCCGCGACGCGGACTCGTCGACGAGGTCGATCGCCTTGTCGGGGAGCTGCCGGTCGGAGATGTAGCGGTCGGAGAGCACGGCGGCGGCGACGAGCGCGGCGTCGCGGATGCGAACGCCGTGGTGTGCCTCGTAGCGCTCCTTCAGGCCGCGCAGGATCGCGATCGTGTCCACGACGGACGGCTCGCCGACGAAGATCGGCTGGAAGCGCCGCTCGAGCGC
>JAWVDL010000307.1:0-6162 GCA_033857355.1 Gaiellaceae bacterium
GACTGCTTCCACGCTCGTGGACATCCCGCACATCGGGCAAGGCACCCCCGTGAGCGTGCGCAGTGGGCACGGCACACCCGGGCTTCCCGGGAGCAAGGGCAGCACGGCTCCGAGCCCGAGCATCGCCAGGCCCGCGGTCCTCAGGCCGGTCGGGTCGAGCGCGAGGACGCGTGCCTCCACTGGCCTGAGCCTAAACGGGCAACGTTCCGGAAGCTAGGTGCGCGCGCCCTTCGCGGCGGCGAGCGCTTCGAGGAACCGCTCGCCGCCGTACTCGGGCGGAACGCCTGCCACCTTCCCCCGCAGGCCCGACGCGAGCGTCGCGGCGAGCGCGTTCCGCGGCCCCAGCTCGAGGTCGTTCCGCCGCTCCAGGAAGCTGCGGACGGCGGCCAGCTCCTCGGCCGTGATCGCGGTCGTGTCCCAGGCGGCCAGGTCCGCGGGCAGCGGGACCGTAGATGTTGCCGCCACGACCGAGGCCTGCGCGGGCTTGCGGGCCCGCACCACGATCGTCCCGGCCGCGAGGTCCCCGAGACGCTGGTTGTGGGAGGTGACGAGGATCGACACCGCGCCGGCGGCGTATGAGAACGGCAGCCAGTCGATCACGCGGAGCACGTTGCGGATCGCGCTCGTGATGAAGTTGACCGGCTGGCCCTCGCTCCGCACGACTCGCAGGCCGTTCAGCCTCTTCCCAGGCGTCTGTCCCGAGTTGAGCACCTCGAACGTGATGTCGTAGCCGACGAAGACGAGGAAGCTCACGATGAAGTACACGGCGAGGAGCACTCCTGCGCCCGAGTTGCCGCCGCCGAGCGAGACCCCGCCGAACAGGAGGAGCGCCAGCGCCAGGAGCAGCGCGACCTGGATCAGGTAATCGACCATTGCCGAAGCGAAGCGCGACCCGACGCCTGCTAGCGTCAGCATCAGGTCGACACCCTCCGGTGTCTGGATCGTCATGACGTCTTCGTATTCCACGCCGTGAAGTTAGACCGTTTCGTCGCCGATCGCCGCACCGGCTGGGACGAGCTCGACGGGCTGACGAGACTGGCGCGGCGCAAGCCTGAGCGGCTCGGCCCGGACGGCGTCCGGCGGCTCGGAGCGCTCTACCGGTCGGCCGCCGCGGACCTTGCGCTCGCGCGCGGCAGCTTCCCCGGCGATCCGCTGGTCGCCCGGCTCGAGGCCCTGGTCGGCCGGGCGCGTCATCTCGTCTACGACGCGCCCGACCGCCGAGGCTCGGTCATCCGGTTCCTCGCGCGCGACTACTGGAGGCTCGTCGCGGAGAAGCCGTACGCGCTCCTGGCGGCGTTCGTCCTCCTCTTCGGCCCGGCCCTGCTCGGCGCGCTCTGGGCGCGACAGGATCCGGGCGCAGCCGCGACCCTGGTGCCGGAGCAGTTTCGGCCCGCAACGGAGCCCGGCCATCCGTGGCGGGCCTTGTCGCCAGGCGAGCAGGCCGCGTTCACGTCCGAGGTCTTCACCAACAACATCAAGGTCACCCTCGTGGCGTTCGCGGGCGGGATCACGTTCGGGCTCCTGACCGGACTCGCACTGATCTACAACGGCGTGCTCCTCGGGGTGATCGGCGGGCTGATGACCGGGTCCGGGAACGCCGTCGGGTTCGTCGACCTGGTCACGGCGCATGGGGTGCTCGAGCTTTCCTGCATCCTCGTCGCCGGCGCGGCCGGGCTGCGGCTCGGCTGGGCGCTCGTCGATCCAGGGCGCTTGACGCGTAGCGCCTCCGCGGTTCGCCAGGCGCGCAAGGCCGTTCAGATCGCGCTGGGCACGGCGCCGTGGCTGATCCTCGCCGGCGTCATCGAGGGCAACCGCGCGCGGCTGGCGGAATCGGGTGTGGGAGTCGTGATCGCCGTAGGCCTGCTCGCCGGCGGGCTGTACTGGGGGCTCGTGATCTGGCGGGGCCGGGTCAGAAGCGGGCAACCGACTTGGCCCGCAGATACGCCCTGACGCACGCCGCCCCGAGCTGCTTCGGGTCGGCCTCGATCACGATCGCGCCGGCGCCCCTCAACTCGGCCGCCACGCGCTCGCGCGCGTCGAGGACGTCCAGCGCGATCGCCGCCCGGTAGACGTCGCCGGCACTGGACGGGTCGGTGCGGATCATCGCCTCGAGATCCGAGTCGGCCGCGCTCGCGACCGCCACCGCGTGCCGTTTCGCCAGGACCGGCAGAGCGTCCACGAGCGGCCTCGCGGCCGATTCCTCCAGCAGGTCCGTGAAGACCAGCACCAGAGCCCGCTTGGCGCCGCCGACCTGCTGGAACGCCAGCTCGTAGTCGCTCTCGACCGGCCTCGGCTCGAGGTCGTAGAACGCGTGGACGAGGTCGATCGCGCCGGCGCGCCGCGGCGGCAGCGAACGGCGCACCTCCGCGTCAAAGGCGATCCCGCCGGATCGGTCGCCGAGCACGTCCGCGACCGCTGCCACCGCGACCACCGCGTCGAGAGCGGCGTCCAGACGCGTGCGGTCGGCGAAGGGCGCGGCCATCAGCCGGCCGCAGTCGACCACGCAGATCACGTCCCGGTCGCGTTCGATCCGGTACTGGTTGCTCATCGGCCGCCCGAGCCGCGCCGTGACGCGCCAGTTCACCTGGCGCACGTCGTCGTCGGGCGAGTACTCGCGTACCGACTCGAACTCCGTCCCGAGTCCGAGCGGCCCGAGGCGCCGCAACCCGTCGTCGCGAAACCGCCCCTTCCGGACGTCCGCCGCCAGCCGCCTCGCCGCAGGCAGGTCGGGATAGACGAGCACTTCCGCCGCCTCGCCCGGCCGGTGGCGCCAGGCACCGAGCCCGAGGGGACCTGTCGAGCGAGTCGCAGGCGCCGGCAGCTCGTGCCGCCCGCGGCGGCGTGCGACGAGGCGCGCGCGCAGCTCGCCGACCGCCTCCGCGGAAGGCTCCAGCACGAGATCGGGGGGAAGGGGCTGGCGGATCCGAATCGAGCCCGCGCGCGGCTCGGCCGGCGAGATCCGGAACGGAGCGGGAACGCCCCGGGCGAGCACCTCGGGCGCTTCGCGGATCACCTGGGGCGCGTTGCGCGCAAAGAGCGCGTCGACCAACACGGCGGCGGCAAGCGCCAGCGCGGCTCCAGCGGTCACCACGACCGGCAGTGCGAGCGCCGCGACCGCGAGCGCCGCGACGAGGAGCGCCGCCCGCGGCGTCGGGCTCATCGCGGGATGGGCACGGCCTGGAGCGCCGCCTGCACCGCGTCGTCCGGGCGATACCGCTCGAGCTCGGCCTCGGGCCGCAGGATCAGCCGATGCCGGAGCACGTCGGGCGCAGCCGCCGCGACGTCGTCCGGAGTGACGAACCCGCGCTCGTCCAGCCGGGCGAGCGCCTTCGCAGCAGCGAGCAGGTGCACGCCGGCGCGCGGGCTCGCCCCGAGCTCGACGCTCGGCAGCTCTCGCGTCTTGCGAACGATCGCCGAGACGTACGCGACCACCTCGTCCGAGACGCCCGTCCCGTCGACGTCGCGCTGCGCCGCCTCGAGCTCGTCGGCCTGGACGACCGGCTGCACGTCCTCGAGCGTGGCCGGCTGCACGCCGCGATGCCGTAGGCCGAGGATTTGCTTCTCGGTCTCCTCGTCGGGGTAGCCCAGCTCGAGCTTGAACAGAAAGCGGTCGAGCTGCGCCTCCGGGAGCGGGTAGGTGCCCTCGTACTCGATCGGATTCTGCGTCGCGATCACGATGAAGGGAGACGGCAGCGGCCGCGACTCGCCCTCGATCGTCACCTGGCGCTCCTCCATCGCCTCCAGCAGCGCCGCCTGCGTCTTCGGCGGCGTGCGGTTGATCTCGTCCGCGAGCAGGACGCTGGTGAAGACCGGCCCGGGCCGGAAGACGAGCTCGCCGCCGCGGAGAGTCATCGTGCCGGTGAGGTCCGACGGGAGCATGTCCGGCGTGAACTGGGCGCGGCGGAAGTCCAGGCCGAGCGCACGCGAGACCGCGTTCGCCAGGAGCGTCTTCGCGACGCCCGGGACCCCTTCCAGGAGGACGTGTCCACCGACGAGCAGAGCGGCCAGGAGCCGCTCGACCGTCTCCTCCTGGCCCACGGCCACCTTTGCGACCTCTCGTGCGATGCGATCCCTCAGCTCGTTCACGCCCTCGTCCCACTCCTTTCGCGTTCGAGCCGCGCGAGGGCGCGGCCTGCCGCGATCACCTGTGCGTCGGTACTCGCGTCCATGAGCATTGCATCGATCTCCGTGTGCGACAGGCCGAGGCTCGCGGCGGCCGCGCGCACAGCCGCGTCGTCTGCGTCGGGACGCAATCCCCCGCGCTCCGCGACCGCCTTGCGGACGTGGCGCTGCAGCGGCGCGACCGCCTCCGCTGGGCGGCGCGTCTTGCCGAGCGTTCCGGCGAGCGACTCGACGTAGACGCGCCGTGGCGGGGCGAGCTCCCGCGCTTCGGCCTCCGGCGGCCCGAGCCGCCGGCCGCGTGCGACCATGTAGGTCAGCGTCGCGAGGACGAGGCCCGCGAGGAGCAGCTTCCAGAGGAACGGAATCGCGCGCAGCCCGCTCGCCTTTCCGTAGCCGTGGTAGGCCTCGAGGAACGCGACCGGACGCCCACTCGCCCCCGCGAGGTTGAGTCCGAGGCGTGCATTGTCCGCGGCGCCGAGCAGGCCGTTCTGCAGCGGCGTCGGGTCGGCGAGAAGCAACAAGCGACCTTTCCCGATCGTGGCGACGTCCACGAGGGCAGCCCGGTCGTTCCCGAGCACCGGCAGCGCCGCTCCCGCGCTCGCCCAGCCCCCCGAGCCCCGAGCGCGCACTCGTGCAACTCCGGCAAGCTCCGCCGCGGGCGCGATCGGCGTCGCTACCGAAATCCGGCTCAGCTGGTCTCGCGTCGGCGCCGGCGCGAGCAGCGTCCGCAGCCACCCGGAGCCGCTGCCGCCCGCGATCAGCCGCCCGCCGCCCTCGACGAAGAGCCGGAGAGCGGCGGCGTCGGCTCGCGTGACGAGCGGCGGGTCGAGCACGACGACCGTGCTTGCCGGGTCGAGCGCCGCCTCGTGCGGGTACGTGCGCACACGCGAGATCGGATGTCCTTCGCGCGCCAGCAGCTCTGCATAGGCGCGCAGCCCGCCCGCGGCCGTCGCGTACGACGAGGACGTCGGCCCTCCCGGTGTTCCGCCGGTGTAGTTCTGCAGCGCCTTCAGCGCAAGGTCGAAGACGATCACGCCGACGACGAGCGCAATCCCGATCTTCCAGCCGCGGCTCAACGCGATCCTGCCTTCGCCAGCACCTGCGGCCAGTCGCGGCGAGCCGACTCGACGTCGCGCTCCAGCGGATGGCGCCGGCCGTAGACGATCTCGTCGAAGTCTGCCGCGAGGGAGTCGAACTCAGGCAGCCGGAGGGTCCGCCGCACCTCACGCGTCGTGATCGAGTCCTGTCGCGGGATCGCGCGTGCGCGCGCGAGCCGCAGAAGTCCCGCTCTGAACCGGAGCCGGATCGCGGTCTCGAGCTCCCCACGGCCCTCGGCCTCGACGGCGAGACGCTCGAGCTCGGCCGGATCGACCGCAGCCTGGCCGCGCGCCTCGACTCGCGCGATCTGTGCTCCCGCGCGTCGGCGCGCGAGGCGTGAGACGACGACGGCGGCACCGACGACCAACAGGGCGCCGAGAATCGTCCACAGCGTGGCGTCGCCGCCCGGGATCAGGCCCGCGAGCCAGTCGAACGCGTGCCCGACGAACGCGAACTTCTGCCCGAGCCAGTGCAGGAAGCCGTGCAGCGGACGGGGGACGGAGCTGCCGCGGTAGCGACGCTGGGCCAGGATCGAGCGGGCCTCCTCCCGCGCAGGCGTTGCGGCGCCGGCGACTCCCGCGGAACTCGCCGCGAGCACTCGCAGCCGCGCCTCGAGGGAGCGCCCGGGACCGCCCTGAAGGGCGCGGCCGAGATCCATGCGCACGCCGTCGACGCGGTCGATCCGCCTCAGCTCGGCGAGTGCTTCCGGATCTTGTGAAGCGCGCGCCGCCAGGGTCCGCACCTGAGCCGAGGTCGCATCCGACGCGGAAGCGACGCCGGGCAGCGCGAGCGCCAGCGCGGCCACGGCGACGATGCGCCTCACTCGGATGTGCCGCCCGGCTTCCAGCCAGGCGGAGGAGGCCAGTACGGCGGCTGCTCGCCCTCGGCCGGCGGCCCCGCGGGCGGAGGCAGGAGGCCGATCGCCCCCTCGCGCACGTCGAT
>JAWVDL010000308.1:0-3303 GCA_033857355.1 Gaiellaceae bacterium
AGCACCGACGGGCCTCGGGTGAGCTTCGCCCGCCAGGTGTCGGTCGCGCCGACTCCGATTCCGAACGCCTGGCCTCCGTGCTTGCGAAACAGGATTGCCGGCTGCTCGTCGTAGACGATCCCGCCGAGGGCGGAGAGCACGAGGTAGAGCCACCAGTCGTGGCTCACAACCTCCGCGGGGAAGCTGCCAACGAGTTCGCGCGCTGCACGGTTGAGGACGATCGTGCAGCCCGACGCCTGCGACTCGACGAGCGCGTTGGCGAACGAGAGCCCGCGCCGGGGGAACGGCGAGAGCCCGAGCGGTTCGAGGCCGTCGTCCACGACGGCGAGCCGCCCGCAGTAGAGCGCCGGCCCCGACACTCTCTCGAGCCGGGCAACCGCGCGCGAGAGCTTGTCCGGCAGCCACACGTCGTCCTGGTCGCAGAACGCGACGTAGTCGGCGTCCGCCCCCGCCAGGAGTCGGCCGAAGCTCCGCACGAAGCCCACGTGCTCGCCTCGCTCGGCGTCGAGCCTGCGCGAGCGCAGGATCTCCAACGTCCGGTCGGTCGACCCGTCGTCACGCACGAGGATCTCGACCGAGCGTTGATCCTGCGCGAGCAGGCTGTCGAGCAGGGGCGCGAGAAACCGCTCGCCGTCGAACGTCGAGAGCAGGATCTGGACGCTAGGAATGGTCGCGATGGAACTCCACGTCGACGATCCGGCGCCGAGACGATCCGACCCCGGCTGCATACCCGAGCAGCTCGCCGGTCGCGCCGACCAGCAGCCCGAGCAGGAGCGGCGGCAGCACGCCCGGCAGGAGCCCGTACTTGCGGGCCGAGCGGCGCACCTCCGGCAGGATCCGCGACAGCCGGACGAGCGGGATCAGCGGCGCCGCGCCCGCGTACGCGAGACGCCGCCCGACCGACCAGCGCCGCGCCCGCTGGCCTGCGAACAGGCGCCCGACATAGAAGTGCTCGCGCACGAAGCCCGGCAGCTGGTCGTGGTTGAAGTGCGTGGTGCGCGCTGCCGGTTCCAGGTACAGCTCATACCCCTTCGCGCGGAGATCCCAGTGCAGGAGCGTCTCCATCTCCAGCAACTCGTCGAGCTCAGGCCCGTACCCGAGGAGCAGGTCGCGCCTGTAGGAGCTGTTTCGTCCGGGCAGGTCCCCGACCACCTCCCCGCGCTCGGGATCGACCTTCCGCTGCCCGAGGAAGGCGTCGGCCCAGCCCACCATCCGGTCAGGGTTCGCATTGACGACGTTCGGCCCGACCGCGCTCCACCCGTCGCCGTGGGCGCGAATCAGCGCTTCCGCCCAGCCGGGCTCGGGGAACGAGTGGTCTTCGGCGAACGCGACAATCGGAGCGGTTGCCTCGCGCACGCCGGCTGCGCGCGCCTTCGCCGTGGAGGTGATCTCGCCGAGCGCGACGCGACGCACATGCGGGAAGTCGCTGAGCTGGGCCTCGCCCTCGGCGATCGTGCCCGCGGAAGGAGCCACGACGACGAGCTCGAGCCGGTCGCGCACCGTCTGGACGTTCAAGCTCTCAACGGTCTTCCGCACCGTCTCGTACCAGTCGGGCGTGAGGAGAACGACAGAAAGCTGCGGCTCGCTCATGCGACCCGCGCAGCCTGGAGCTGCTCGATCAGCGCGAAGTAGCGGGCGAAGTACGCATCGGGGCTCCAGGTCTCCTCGTACGCGCGTCGCGCGCGCCTCCCGAGCTCGTCCCGCTCGCCGACAATGCGGTCGAGCGCCGCGTCGAGGTCGTCCTCGCGCGTGTACAGAAGGCCGCCGCCGCTGTCGTGCACGAGCTCGGAGAGCGCGCCGATGTCGCGGGCGATCACCGGCGTGCCGTTGGCGAAGCTCTCGAGCACGACCGCGGGCGAGACCTCGAAGAGCAGCGAAGGGACGACCACCGCGACCGCTCCGGCGTAGAGCCGCTCCAGTTCGCCGTCCGCCAGGTGCCCGGCGAACTCGATGTTCGGCGCCCCCGCGGCGAGCTGCCGAAGCTCTCCTTCGAACGCGCCGGCTCCGGCAATCACGAGCCGGTCGCCTCGACGCCGGAAGAGCGGGATGAGCGTCTGGACGCCCTTGTACTCCTCCAGCCGCCCCGCGAAGAGGAAATACGGCTCGGCCGGCGCCGGCGCGAGCCCCCTCGGCTCCGGGACAAAGAGTGGCAGCTGGACGAACGGCGCGTCGAACCCGCGCGCGGCATGCGCGGCGGCCGCGAACCGCGTGGGTGCGAGAAAGGCATCGACGTGACGCGCCGCGCGCTCGAGCAAGCCCGCACCCCGCCAGAGCTGCGGCGGCCGGCGATACGACAGCGTGCAGCGCGCGCACGTCCGCCGCTGGCACGGCTCGCGCCCGAAGCGGTAGAGCAGATTCGTCGGACAGACGAGCCAGTACTCGTGCGGCGTGTAGAGCTTGAGTCCGCGGCCGTACTCCAGCACCTTCGGGCCGCCCAGGACGGAGATGTTGTGGTGGTGGATGACGTCGAAGCCCGAGTCGAGAATCTCGCGGATCCGCCCCGAGCGAACGCCCGGCGAGCCGGTCTGGTGGGTGAGCGCGGTCGAGCCGACGGGGAAGCGGCTGCGCAGGCCGTGCACGGCGACCCCACCGTGGTCGATCGCAGCGGGCTCAGCGCCGGCCAGCGCCAGGTACGCGTCGACGCTGTGAACGACCTCGACGTGGTGTCCACGCCGCACCAACTCTCCCGCGAGACGCTGCACGAAGATGCCGTCACCGCCGAAGTTGTAGGGCGGATAGAACGTTGTGAGCAGGCAGAAACGCAACCGGCGGGCCCGTGTCGAGACGCCTCGCGGCGGCCCCGAGAGCACTGGATTAGCCGCCGACACTCGTTGAGCCTATCGCCCGGTCTGGTCGGACAGAAACACCCTGCAAATAGGGCACTTTCCAGTTCCGTCCGACCCGCGGCCTAGCGTACCCAGGCTCGCATCCAACCGATACCCTTAGGGGGAAACGCATGGCCTCCGCGCAGGATCTCTCCACCGCAGCACCCGCCTCCGACGACTACGCGAACGCGATCGTCGACGAGGCCTCGAACCTCGGCGTCGACCGGGTCTTCACCATCCCCGGGCGCGATCCCTTCGACGAGATCGACTGGGAGACGCGCGACGCGTTCATCCCCGGGAAAGACAAGCCGGCGTTCGAGCAGAAGAACGTCGAGTTCCCCAAGTTCTGGTCGCAGACCGCGACGAACATCGTGGCGCAGAAGTACTTCCGCGGCCGCATGTCGTCGCCGGAGCGCGAGTTCAGCGTCAAGCAGATGATCGGCCGCGTCGTCGACACGATCGGCGGCTGGGGCCGCGC
>JAWVDL010000309.1:0-4451 GCA_033857355.1 Gaiellaceae bacterium
ATGAAGGCTCGTTCGCTCATGCTCGCGCTGGTCGCCGCGGCCGTCGCGCTCCTCTACACACCGGTCGCCTCGCCGAACGCGAGCGTCACGAAGTCCACGACCGTCACCGTGACGATGAAGGAGTTCAAGTTCACGCTCTCCAGGAAGATCGTTCCTCACGGCACGGTCGTCTTCAAGCTCGTCAACAAGGGCACGCTCGGTCACGACTTCAAGATCGCGGGCAAGAAGTCCAAGCTGGTCGGGAAGGGCAAGACCGCCACGTTCACGGTCACGCTCACGAAGGGCACGAAGACCTATCTGTGCACCGTCCCGGGCCATGCCGCCGCAGGGATGAAGGGCACGCTCAAGGCGACCTAGGAGCTCGGAGGGGCGAGTCCGGGCGGCTCGGGGCCGCACGGGCTCGCCCGCTCCGTGCAGCATGGTCGGGGTGGGCCGACGCCTCATCCTGCTTCTCGTCGCAATTGTCGTGGCCGTCAGCGCGCTCACGGGAATCTGGCTCGTGCACGGCGGCAGGAACACCCGGGCCCATCCTCGCGAAGTGGGGCAGGCGCCCGGACCGCCCAAGGGTTCTGTGGTGCTGGCGCGCGAGTCGCGCGAGCTCGCCGTGGCGCTTGCGGTCCAGCCGGGCCGTCCGCTCCAAGTCACGGCGACCGTCGTCGGTCAATCGGGCAGTGGCGTCGACGGGCTCGCCGTCGCGCTGACGGCGACGGGCAAGAGCGGTCAGTCGACCACACCGGGCCGGCCCTGCGGCCACGGGTGCTACAGAGCGACGCTTTCCGTCGCCGCTCCGACGCGCTTCACGGTGCGAATTGCAGGCGCCGGCGCACCGCACGTGGTCGTCTTCCCCGTCGCGGGACCGTGGCCGCCGGCGGACGGCAGCCGGTTCCTCGGCCGGGCGACGCGGGCCTTCCGCCGCCGCCGGAGCGTCCTGTTTCGGGAAAGCCTCAGCGGCGGGCTCGGGCACTCGGTCCTCACGACCTGGAAGCTCGCCGCTCCCGACCGCATCGAATACCGGATCCAAGGCGGAGCCGCGGGGATCGTCATCGGCACTCGGCGCTGGGACCGGAGTAATCGAGGCCTTCCCTGGGCCCAGTCCCAGACGACGCTGCTGCCGCAGCCCAGCGCGCCCTGGGGGTCGAGGATCACGAACGCTCACATACTCGCCCGAACGCCCCGGCAGCTCACCGCGTCGTGGGTCGATCCCGTCGTGCCCGCCTGGTTCACCGCGACGTTCGATCGCCGAACCGCCCTGCCGATCGAGCTGCGCATGACCGCCGCGTCGCACTTCATGCGACAGCGTTACGTCGCGTTCGACCGCGAGCTGCGAATCGTGCCGCCGAAGGCTAAGTAGTCGCCGCGGCGACGTAGTGCGTTCGCGCCGAGACGAGGATCCGGTCGGCGAGACCCGGCATGTTCGCGCTGACCCACATGAGGACGAGCTGCGCGACGGGCACGCGCGCCTCACGGATGCGCTCGCCGACCAGCAGGTACACCTTGCCGGCGTCCGCGGGCCCGAGCACCTCGTCGAGGGCCAGGTCGACCGCCCTGGACAAGCGCTCCGGGTCGGCGGCGGGCAGGACGTGGGAGTGCTCGGCGCAAACACGCGGGAGCAGCCCGGCCTGCGTCTCCAGGTCGAACACGTCCACTCTGTAGCCGCAGAGCAGCGAAAAGCTCCTGCGGCGCGCCAGCTCGTTCCAGAGCTGCTCGAGCTGGACGGCCGCGTCAGGCTGGCCCCGCTCGACGAGGAGGTCGACCATCTCGCCGAACACGCGGATCCGCGCGCCCGGGAAACGATCTGCGACCTGATCGAGCAGATCACCGACCACCGACTCGAAAGCTGGCGCCGAGGGCGAGCCGTTTTCCATGAACTGAGCCAGCGTGGCGTCCGCGTCTGCGAGGACGAGGAGCCGGTCGGCCTGAATCTTCTGCTCGTCCCAGCCGACCGCGGCCAGGCGTGCCGCGAACCGCGCAACGTGCTCTCGCGTAGCCACGACCACACCGGGCTCTCCGGCCACGAAGCCCGAGCCCAAGTAGTCCGCCACCGATCCGGCGAGGTCGTCGAGGTCGTAGTAGACCTGAACCGCGTGTCCCGTCGACTCGCCGCGGACGAAATCCGTCCAGCTGCTCATCTTCGGAGTGTAGAGGGCCTTACCCGGCCTCGCCGGGAACCCGCTACGGAAGCGCCGGCTGGCTTGTCGAGGACGCGGTCGCGGGCGCGGCCGGCGCCTGAGGAGCGGAAGGTGTTGGCGAAACGGGCGCATCCGGTATACCGGCTCTGACTGCCGGAGCGGGCGCGCTCGGCCCGGAGGGGGTCAACGCTTCGCGGACCGGCCGCGCGTGTCGGCGGGGCCCATATGGTTCTCCCGTGGACTCGAAGTCGATCCCCGAGAGCTACGTCCAACTCGGTCTCCGGCTCGGAAAGCACCTCGACGGGCTCATTGACGGCTACTTCGGGCCGCCGGAGCTCAAGGCTGGGGTCGACGCGGAGGAGCCGACCGCTCCTGAGGCACTCGGCGACGAGGCAGCGGCGCTGCTGGCAGACATCGCGAGCTGGGACGCCGAGCCGCAGCGTCGCCGCTGGCTCGCGGGCCAGGTGGAGGGCCTCGCCTGCGTGGCCGAGCTCGTCGCGGGAAGCAACGTCGGCTGGCGTGATGCTGTCCGCCGCTGCTACGGGCTGGATGTCGAGCCTGTTTCCGAGGAGGGCTTCGCCGAGGCCCACGAGCAGCTCGACGAGGCGCTGCCCGGCGACGGCGACCTCGCCGAGCGCCTGCAGGCCTGGAACCGGTCGCAGGAGATGCCTGCGGAACTGGTCCTCCCCGGGTTCCACGCACTGGTCGAGCTCCTGCGAGCCGAGACCTCCAAACTCGTCGGTCTGCCCGAGGGCGAGCGCGTCGACGTCGCGACGGTCACCGGCGAGCCGTGGGCGGCCTACAACTGGTACCTCGGCGACCGCCGGAGCCTGATCGAGCTCAACGTCGACCTTCCGACGCGCTCGCAGTTCCTTGCTCACCTGGCCGCGCACGAGGGCTATCCCGGCCATCACACCGAGCACTCGTGCAAGGAGGCCCGGCTCGTGCAGGAGCTCGGGCACGTCGAGGCCTCAATCCTGCTCATCCACACGCCGGAATGCCTCGTCGCGGAAGGAATCGCACAGAACGCGATCGAGCAGGCGCTCGGCGAGGACTGGGCTCCGCGCGCCGCAGCCGTGCTACAGCCGCTCGGCATTCCCTTCGACGCAGACACCGCCCGAGCCGTGGACAGCACCTCGCGCGGGCTCGACGACGTCGCGGCCAACGTCGCGTACTTCGTCGCCGAGGACGGCTGGAGCGAGGAGCAGGCGGTCGCGTACTACCAGCGCTGGGCCCTTGTCGAAGAGAATCGAGCCCGCAAGTCGGTCGCGTTCGCCATCCACCCTGTGTGGAGCATCTACGTCCCTACCTACTCGCACGGGTACCGCCTCGTGAAATCGTCGGGACTGCCGTTTCGCACGCTGCTCACCGAGGAGATCACGACGGCGGACTTGCTCGTTGCTTGACTTCGCAGAACGCGTCTAGTTGCGCCGCCGCACCAACGTCTCGCCTGTCAGGCAGCGGATCGGGAATGGTCTTCCAGCAGTTCATCTACGGCGCCGTGCTGGTCGTGTTCTTCGTGATCTCGTTCCCGCTCACGCGACCTCGCCGCGTACCTCGAGCGACGACTGGCCTAGCCGCCCAGCGCTGCTCTGATCTTCTGGAGCGCCGCACCTTCGGCTTCGTCACCGCCGCCTGCGGCCTTCCCGACCGACTCGGCGACCTCGAGCACGAACTGCCTGTACGCCTCCAGCTCGTCAGGCGCCTTCTGCTCAAGTGCGGTGCGTGCTACACGAAGTGACTCGAGTGTCTCGTTCTCGACCTTGTCTGGGGTCGACCCGAGCCCGAAGCCCGTACCACCGCTAGCGGCGAGCTCCTTGACCAGCTGGCTCGAGCTCTGCCGAGCGTTGGCCATGTGCTTCGCGAGCGCGCCGGCCTCCTTGAACGTGTCGAAGAAGCTTCGATCGCTGAGCGAGACCAGCAGCCCCGCTCCAGTGACGCCCTTGTGCAACTGCTCCCATTCCTGCTCGGTGAAATCGGTTTTCCCGGCCATTGGCCCTCCTCGTTGTGGTCGAGCGCTCTGTTCCGCGCAGGGAGGAGCGGAAACGTGAGATCAGCCGAGTGCGTCTTCCCCGCCGGCGAGGACCCGCTGGATCTCGAGCGAGTCGTCGAGGACGACCACGTCGGCGGCTGCCCCCGGCCTGAGGTTGCCGACGTCGCTGCGCCCCGCGACCCGCGCCGGGACCTCGCTCGCGGCCGCCAGGGCTCCTGCCAGAGGGGCGCCGAGCTCGACGAGGTTCCGCACCGCGTCGATCATCGTCACGGTGCTCCCGGCGAGCACGCTGTCGGCGCGGCGGACGACGCCGTTCTCGATCTCGACGT
>JAWVDL010000310.1:0-2726 GCA_033857355.1 Gaiellaceae bacterium
GCCGCCGCCTGGCTCGTCGCTGTCGGCATGCTCGAGCTCGTTGCGCGTCCATGGTTCAGCCCGGCGGCGCCGTTGCTGAAGATCGGCGTGCCGGGAGCGGGCGTGCTCGCCGTTGCGGGCCTGTTGCTCGCGCGCCGGCGGCTTCGGGGGGCCGAGCGCGGGTGGGCCGTCGCCGCCGGCACGACGCTCGCGCTCGTCGTCGCGTTGGCGCTCTGGAAGGCGGCAATCCTCGACTACTGGAACGTTCCGTATGTGCTGCTCGTCGCGGTGGCCGGGGGTCTCGCGATGCTCGCGCTCGGCACCGCTCGCGACAGACGTGCCGGGATCTGGCTGATGCTGGTGCTCTCCGTGCTCGTGTTCGGCTTGTTCGACCAGCCGCTCGATTCCGTTCCCAACCGGTTCCTCGGTCTTCCCGGCAAGCGGTTCGACGTCTTCGTCGCCGGGAACGTGCGCATGTCGAACGACCTGTATCGCGGACTGCTCTGGATCCGCGTGAACTCATCCACCGACGATGTAATCGCGGTCGACAACTACTACGAGCCCGTCGGGCCCGTCGGACTGCACCGGTCCCCCTCGTACTTCTTCTACGCCGCCTTCGCCGAGCGGCGGGTCTTCCTCGAGGGCTGGCTGTTTACGAGGCGCGCGAACCAGCTCGGGGCGAGCGCCGTGGTGGAGGGGCGCTTGATTCCCTACCCCGAGCGGTTGCGGCTCAACAACGCCGTCTTCATCCGTGGCGACCCGCGCGCGCTCCAGATCCTCGTCCACCGATACGGCGTGCGCTACCTGCTCGTCGACCGCCTGAACGGCTTCGCGACGGCCCGCGTGCGCGCGCTCGGGAAGCTCGTGTTCCGCAACCCGGCCGTCGCGATCTACCGCGTCGCTTCGGCGTGACCGATCTCTCCGCGGACACGTCCGGGGTCAGACCCCGGACATGGCCCGCGGGAGCTCGCGCCAGCCCTCGTGCACGACGACGTGCGGGAACGCCCAGGCGAGGTCGCCCGCCCAGAAGCCGCGTACCGCGACGGTGTCGCCGCTAGACCACATTCCAGCCTCTCGCCGACCTGCCACTCGCCGCCCGACGCTAACGGCGCGATGCGAGCATTCTGTAAGTTCCGGCAATGGAGCGGACGGACGTGCTGCCGTCGCCCGCCGGGCTCGCGGACACGCCCGCGCCGGACGTCTCGGTGATCGTCCCGCTCCTGAACGAGGAAGGCTCCGTGGACGAGCTCTACCGGCGCGTGGCGAGCGCGCTCGACGCAGGCCCGCGCTCGTGGGAGCTGATCTTCGTCGACGACGGCTCGCTGGACGGGACGTTCGCGCGCATCGAGTTGCTGCATGCCGCCGACGAGCGTGTCCACGCGATCCGGTTCAAGCGCAACTTCGGCCAGCACCCGGCCATGCACGCCGGACTGGTGCGCTCTCGCGGCGACATCGTCGTGACGATGGACGGCGATCTACAGAATGAGCCGGAGGACATCCCGCGCCTGATTGCCGCCGTCGAGGCGGGCAGCGACGTGGCGAGCGGGACCCGGCTCGCGCGGCACGACTCATGGGGGCGGATGCTGCCATCCCGCGTGATCAACGGGATGCTGCGGCGCTTCACCGGCGCGCAGATCTCCGACTTCGGCTGCGCCTTCAATGCCTACCGGCGGGCGGCGGTCGAGCCGATGCTCGGCTCGATCGGCAAGCAGAAGTTCACGAAGGCGCTGATCCTCTCGGGTGGCGCGAGCGTGCAGGAGGTCGAGGTCTCCCACCGCGCACGCGAGGGCCGCTCGCGCTACTCGCCGTTGCGGCTCCTTCGGCTCGCGCTCCACGTCCTGGCCGGATTCTGGCCGCAGCCGATCCAGTGGATCGGTGTCGCGCTCGGGATCCTGTGCTCGGTCGTCGCGACCGCGCTGCTCGTCTATGCGATCGGCTTCTGGATCGAGAACGCGAACTTCCCGGGCCCGTTGCTCCTCGGCGTGCTCGTCCTGTTCGTGCTCGGGATCCAGGGCTTCATCCTGGCGCTCGTCGGCGAGTACCTCGGCCGCATTCAGCGAGACGTGGAGGGCCGGCCGCTCTACACCGTCGAGCGCGAGCTTTGAACCCTCAGTAGCCTTCCGCCGTGGCCAAACGGGTTCTCGTGACCGGCGGAGCGGGGTTCATCCCGTCGAACTTCATCCGCCACCTGCTCGCCAAGACGCCCTATGAGGTCGTCTCGCTCGACGCGCTCACCTACGCGGGGAACCCGGAGAACCTCGCCGACGTGATGGCGCACGAGCGCCTCTCCTTCGTCCACGGAGACATCCGCGACGAGCGCCTCGTGCGAGAGGTCGTGGCCGAGGTGGACGTGATCGTCAACGCGGCCGCGGAATCGCACGTGGAGAAGTCGATCGCCGAGGGCGGCTCCGAGTTCGTGACGACGAACGTCGAGGGGACGCAGATCCTCCTCGACGCGATTCGCGCGACCCCCGTCGAGCGCTTCATCCTCATCTCGTCGAGCGAGGTCTACGGCACGGCCGAGCGCGATCCCATGGACGAGGATCATCCGCTCAACCCGCGCAGCCCGTACGCCGGGACGAAAGCCGGCGCCGACCGGCTCGCGTACAGCTACTGGGCCACGTACGGACTCCCGATCGCGATCGTCCGCCCGTTCAACAACTACGGCCCGCGCCAGCATCCCGAGAAGGTCATTCCGCGCTTCATCACGCAGGCGCTCTGCGACGAGCCCGTGACGATCCACGGGG
>JAWVDL010000311.1:0-5600 GCA_033857355.1 Gaiellaceae bacterium
ACCGTCGCGGAGTCGTCGTCCCGCGCGATTCCGACGAGCGCGACGAGCCCCGCGCCGATCTCGCCCTGCAGCTCGCCGGCGACGCGCACGCGCGCCTCGGTCACGCGCTGGCACACGATGCGCACCCGGTCAGCCGAGGTCGCGGATGCGCGACGCGTAATGCGCCTCGCCCGGGCGGAGCGAGCTGGCGAGCTTGTAATGCCCGTTCGCCTCGCTGTCGCGGCCCTGCTTCTCGAGGCAGCGGCCCAGCGCGTAGTGCGCGTAGTCGTCCGTCGGGGACAAGTCGAGCATGGCCCGGAACTCCGACTCGGCGTCTGCCCAGCGGCGCGTGCGGAAGTAGGCGATGCCGAGCGCCTCGCGGATCGAGGCCTTGTCAGGCTCGCGGCTCCTGGCCTTCTCGAGTGCCGGCGTGGCTTGCGCTGCGCGACCTTCGGCCAGGTCCGCGCGGCCTTTCTGGAACAGATCGTACGTCTCGCTCATATCGACCCCAGGTACGTGAAGTTCTCCTGGATCAAGTCAAGCGGATACGTCAAATCGCGGGTCGCGCCGATCTCGACGGCCGCGATCTCCAGCCCGGCTTCGACCGCGCGCTGAAAGAGCTCCGCGAGCTCGTACGGAGGGCCGCCGAGCCCTTCCAAGTACGGCGCGGTGGCCGGCGTGAGATACCAGAGCGGCGCGCCCGAGAGCGGGTTTGCCGGGTCGTCGTCGAGCAGGCGGGTCACTCGTCCGTCCTCGACACGCGTCGCCCAGCGGTGCGGGGGATGCGGCGGCGGGTCCCGCCGCACCGCGATCGCCCCCGCAGCGCCCCGGCTCTCGACCGCGGCGGCGAAGCGGCCCACGTCGCCGGGAGCGAAGCGCGTGTCGGCGCCGGCGATCAGGAATGGTGGGCTCGCACCGGCGGCGAGCGCCGCACGGACCGCCCCTCCCGACCCGTCGAGCTCGGGCTGCTCCGCGTAGCGAAGCTCGAGGCCGAATCCGGACCCGTCGCCGAGGAGCGCGCGGATCTGGTCACCGCGGTGGTGCACGACGATCCACGCGCGCACCAGTCCCGCCGCTTGGAGCTCGTGGAGGAGGGTCGCGATCACGGGTCTGCCGTCGATCGGGAGCACCGGCTTCGCATATCGCTCCGTCAGCGGGCGCAGGCGTCTGCCTTCCCCCGCCGCCATCACGACGGCGTCCTTCACCCCGACAGGAAGCCGAGCGAGCGCAGCGAGAGCAGCCCGCGGAGGCGGTCGCGAGTCGCGAGGCGCCGTCGCAACGCACGCCGAAGCCTCCGAAGCTCGCGCCGGGCGCTGCGGGCGGCGCGGCCCGCCTGCGCCGGCGGGCCGTACCGAGCAGCCGCGGCGGCTCGAACGAATGCGGATGCGTCCACTGCGAGCTCGGCTCGCGTCGCCGCGCCCACGTCCTCGAGCGTCGCGCCGGCCGGAAGTCGCACGCGCTGGTCGACGAGGTAGTCCGCGAGCTCGTTCCGGCAGGCGCCGGCGATTCGCCGCGGATCGCGGATCAGGTACCGCCGTCCGCGCCGCAGCGCCTTCATCAGCACGATCGCGCCACCGAGCACGAGCGCGGCGAGCGCAAGCAGCTTCAAGAGGCTCCCGCCGGCACGGCCGCTCGCGAGGCCCGCACTCGGGCTCCCGGGCGCGTCCGGCGTGCGCGAGAGGATGCGGCGGTCGACACCGCGCTGGCCGAAGTTGCCGTTCTGCTTGAGGTCGGCGACGTCCTGTCCGCCCGTGACCCCCGCGCCGAGGTACTTGGCGATCGAGCTGAGGTCGAAGCGCGGCGAGGAGACGCTGTACGTCGCGGTCAGGGAGCCGCGCCCCGGGGTCGGGTCGAACGGGAGCCATCCGTAGCCGTCGAACCAGACCTCGACCCAGGTGTGCGCGTCGTGGTCGGTCACGGTCCACACGCTCCTCCCCGCGTCGTATGTCCCGCTCGTGAACCCGGCGGCGACCCGAGCTGGGACGCCGAGGTAGCGCAGCATGAGCGCCATCGCCCCGGCGTAGTGCTGGCAGTACCCGGCCTTCGTCCGCATGACGAAGTCGACGAGCGGTGGGGCACCCACGGCCTTGGGCGGAGACTGGTCGTACTGAAAGCCGCCGGTCGCGCGGAACCAGGTCTCGAGGCTCGCAGCCGCGGCGTACGGGCTCTTGGCGTCGCCAGCGATCTGCTGCGCCTTCGCCTCGAGGGGCCGGTACGAGTCGAAGATGTACTGAGTGGACGCGCGGTCGAAGAGGAAGCGAAGGCGGCCGCGGCGATTCGGCTCGCCGAAGGCGGGGACGGCCTCGATTCCCGGGACCGCGAGGAAGCCTTCCCGCGCGATCGCGTCGGGATAGCGCGGCCGCGAGCGCGCGAGCTCCGCGGGCGTGGGATCGGGCGCGTAGCTCCAGGCGCTGTACCGCTGGTCGCGCGTCAGCCCCGCCGGGACAAGCGCGATGTTGTCCCGCCCGTATTCCGTGGCCGCGCCGTGCGTGTCGTAGGCGACCGGGATGCTCGCGGCGACGAGATGGGTGTCGCGCAAGGCCTTGACGGTCACGTCTTGCCGGATCCAGTGGCGCCGGTTCGAGGCCGCGGCGGGCTCGAGGGTGGCGGTTTCCGGGCGGTTCTGCGGCTGGACGACCTCGACCCAGCCGATCCCGTTGAAGCCCTCGAGCGTGGTCGCGCGCCAGTAGAGCGAGGTGGGCGGCGCCTTGACCTTCAGGACGACCGTCTGCTTCTTGGGGAAGTGGATCCCCGTGTAGGTCGAGTCCCAGACGTAGCGGACGCCGACCGCCGTGTCCGGGCGCGTGTAGAAGTCCCAATTTTGCCAGCGCAGGAATTCGGGCTTCGCGAGCGCGGGCGACGCCGAGGCGGCTACGGCGGCGACCGCGACCACGGCGGCCGGCACGAGCGCGCGCCGCATGCCGGTGAGACTCCCGGCTCCGAGCCCGGCGAGCAGCAGGAGGAGCGCCAGGAGGATCCACGTCCCGCGCGCGACCTCGTGACCGCCGCTCAGCAGCGTCGAGGGCCAGCCCGCGCCCACGACGAGCACGAGCCCGGCGGCCATGGCCCGGCGGGCGGCGATCGCAAAAGCGAGGGCGAGGCAGAAGCCGAAGACGGCGAGGAGGATCACGCCGTGCATCCCCGGATGGGCCGCCGGGTCGATGGGAACCTCGTAGTCGTAGAAGTCGAGGAAGCCGTTGCCGAAGCGCGAGAGCAGCGGGCCGAAGAAGTCGTGGCGGCCGTCGAAAGGGCGAGCGTCGAGCCACGACACGGCGAGGGCGCTGGAAGCCGCCGCGGCCAGCCCGCCGACCCCGAGCGCGATCCTGCGCCACAGGGGTCGTGCCAGCGCCGGCAGAAGTGCCAGCACGAGGATCAGCGCGAGTTGGAGGGCAGATCCGCGCGGGCGCTCGAGCCTCGTCCAGTCGAGCGCGATCACGAGCGCCGGCATTCCGTAGAGCAGCGCGGTCCTACGCACGACGCGCCTCCTCCGCGGGCCGCGCGGACAGGGCCGCGGCCAGGTCGTCCCCACGCCGCACGATCGCGACGGCGACGCCGGCCGCCTGAAGCCGGAGCAGGTCGGTCTCGGGGCGGCCCCGTCCCTTCTCAGCGAAGCTCGGGGCGTCCACGTAGACGAGAGACACGGCGCGACGGCCGAGAGCCCGCTGGATGAGCCGGTCGGCGAGGCCCGGGGCGAGGCGGGCGGTCACGATCGCCAGCTCGAGCGCGCGCACCGCCGAGTTCCCCTCGCGGCCGAGCAACGCGGTCACCGGCGTCGTCGCGGTCGGCTCCACGGACGCGAGCAGCTCCAGTGCTGCCTGCCAGTCGCCCGCATCGGAGTGGACGCGATGCGACTCGGCGGCTGCTGCGTTGACGACCAGCACCGCCCGGCGGCCCCGGTGCGCGTGCGCGTGCAGCAATGAGCCCGCCGCTCGCACCTGGACGTCGAAGCTCTCGCCGACGACAGCGCTCGCGTCGCCGTCGAGGAGGACCGCCACCTCGTCGCGCGGCGCGTCCTCGAGCTCCTTGACCATCAGCTGCCCGCGGCGCGCGGTCGTGGGCCAGTGCACCTTGCGGAGGGACTCGCCCTGCTCGTACTCGCGGACACTGTGGAGGTCGAAGCCGCTCGGGCGCCGGAGCAGCAGCCGGCGACCGTCCTGCGCGTGCGCGCCCGACTCGCTGAAGAGGCGGTCGAGCGAGACCAGGCGCGGATAGACCAGGATCGTGCCCGCCGCGCGCAGAGGGATGACCTGCCGCTCCAGCCCGAACGGATCCTCGACGACGGCGGTGGCCTCCTCGAGGACGTAACGGCCTCGCGGCAGAGCCCGCAGGACGTAGCCGCCAAGCAAGTCGCCGCCGCGTCGCTCGAGCACGCTTCGCCGCTCTCCGACCTTCGCGATCCGCTCGACGATCGTGACGCCCGGCGGCGGCACGCGTCCGTCGAGCCTGAGCAGCAGCTCGACCTCCACGTCGTCGCCCTCCTCCTCCCCGCCGCGGCCCCCCTCGCGCCGCAGCTCTGCGGGGCCGACGGCGAGCCGCACCCAGCCCCAGGCGATGGCGACCGCGAGCATCAGCCCCACGGCGACCGGATAGAGCGGCTGCGACCCGAAGGCCCAGGCGGCGACGTAGACGGCGAAGCCGAGGCCGAGTGCGAGCTTGCCGCGCGCGGTCAACGCGCTAGACGGGAACCGGCGTCTTCTCGACGGCGTCGCGCACGAGATCGCGCCCCGAGAGTCCGGCCGAGCGCGCATCGGGCGCGAGGATCAGCCGGTGCGACAGCACGTGCTCGGCCACCGCCTTCACGTCGTCCGGCTGGACGAAGTCGCGGCCGCGCGCGAGCGCACGCGCCTTGGCCACGCGCAGCAGGGCGATTCCCGAACGCGGGCTGGCGCCGAGATAGAGCCGCGGGTCGCCGCGCGTGTGCCGCAGCAGCGCGACGACGTAGCGGTTCACGCTCTCCTCGACGTAGATCGCCTTCGCATCCTCGGCGAGCGCGATCACACCGCGGACCGACGTGACCGGGCGGAGGGACTCCAGCGGCTCCTCGACGGTTTGCTCGGTCAGCATCCGCGCCTCCTCGGCGAGCGTCGGGTAGCCGATGTCGATGCGCATGGTGAACCGGTCGAGCTGCGCCTCGGGGAGCGGATAGGTGCCCTCGTACTCGATCGGATTCTGGGTGGCGATCACCATGAAGGGCCGCACGAGCTCGTGGGTCTCGCCGTCGATCGTGACCTGGCTCTCCTCCATGCACTCCAGCAGCGCAGCCTGCGTCTTCGGCGACGCGCGGTTGATCTCGTCGACGAGGAGGAGGTTGGCGAAGACCGGGCCGGGCCGGAACTCGAACTCGTTCGAGCGCTGGTTGAAGACGTTCACGCCGGTCACGTCCGAGGGGAGCAGGTCTGGCGTGAACTGGAGCCGCGAGAAGGACGACTCGAGCGACCGCGCGAGCGACTTCGCGAGCATCGTCTTCCCGACTCCCGGGAAGTCCTCGATGATCAGGTGGCCCTCGCCGATCAGGCAGAGGACGACGAGCTCGAGCGTGTCGCGCGGCGCGTGCAGGACGCGGGCGAGGTTGTCGACGATCGCGGCGACCGAGTCCGCAGCCGTGGTCTCGACGTGGGTGC
>JAWVDL010000312.1:0-2546 GCA_033857355.1 Gaiellaceae bacterium
ACGCCGTAAACGACCCCGTCGACGTTGGCGCCCAGCACGCGGCGGTACTCCTCGTCGGTCAGCGCCGCCACGTCTGCCGCGTGCGTCACGACGCCCGCGTTCAGGCAAACGAGCTGCGCCGGATCGACCGACTCCCACGCGGCTGAATCGGACACGTCGAAGCCGTCCTGCAGGTCGAGCGAGCGCACCTCGGCGCCCTCCGCCTCGAGCCGCTCGACGATCGCGCGCCCGATCCCCGAAGCGCCGCCCGTGACCAGCGCAGTCTCAGGGAACAAGGACGACCTTCCCGACGTGCTTGCGCTCGTCGATCAGCCGGTGCGCGGCCGGGGCTTCCGCGAGCGGGAACTCCGCGCCGACAACGGGCCGGATCGCGCCCTGCTCCCAGAGTGCGACGAGCTCACCGATTGCGACACGCACGACGTCGGGGCGCAGCCGCATCAGCCGTCCCAGGTAGAACCCGACGAGCCCGACGTTTCGTCCCACGATGAGCGCCGGGTCGATCTGCGGCCACATCCCGCCGGCGTAGCCGAGCGCGAGCAGCGTTCCCAGTGGATTCAGGGCCTTGAGGCTGGCGTGGACGAGCTCCCCTCCGACCGGATCGATCACCAGGTCGGCGCGGACGTGTTCGCCGAACTCCTCGTATGCATACGCCTCCTCCGCGCCGAGCTCGCGCGCGAACGTCCGCTTCTCCTCGCTGCTCGCAGTCGCGAAGACGCGGGCGCCGAAGTGCCGAGCGAGCTGGATCGCCGCCGAGCCGACGCCGCCCGAGCCTGCGTGCACGAGCACGGTCGACCCGGGCTCGACTCGCACCTGGCGCGTGATCGGCACGTACGCCGTCAGGAAGGTCATCAGGAACGACGCGCCCTCGGCGAACGTCGCACCCTCCGGCAGCGGCACGAGCCAGCCCTTGTCGACGGCCGCAACCTCCGCGTAACCGCCGCCGTCGTGTCGCGGCAGCCCCATCACTCGCCGACCGTCGATCTCGCCCGCCACCTCCACGCCGAGCACGGCAGGAAGCTCCGGCGGCTGCGGGTACTGCCCCTTGCGGACGAGGCAGTCCATGAAATTGATCCCGGCGGCGCGGACCTCCACGAGCACCTCGCCCTCGTCGGCCTCCGGCTCGGGCATGTCGGTCAGGGCGAGGCGCTCGGGCCCGCCGGTCTCGCTGAGAAGGACGGCCTTCAGCGGGGAGCCATCCGCAGCGCTCCGTCGAGCCGGATTACCTCACCGTTCAAATAGTCGTTCTCGACGATGTGCCTGACGAGCGCGGCGAACTCCTCGGGCCGGCCGAGCCGCGAGGGGAACGGGATCGAGGCCTCGAGCGATTCCCGGATGTCCTCGCGCAGCAAGGCAAGCATCGGCGTATCGGCCGGCCCCGGCGCGATGGTCATCACGCGGATCCCGTACCGGCCGAGCTCGCGCGCGATCGGGAGCGTCATCGAGACGACGCCGCCCTTCGACGCGGAGTAGGCGGCCTGGCCGATCTGGCCGTCGTACGCGGCGTTCGACGCCGTATTGACGATCACGCCGCGCGACCCGCTCTCGTCGGGCTCGTTCTGCGCCATCTTGGTGGCCGCGAGCCGGATCACGTTGAACGTCCCGGTGAGGTTGATGTCGACGATGCGCCGGAAGCCGTCGAGCGGGAAGGGCCCCTCCTTGCCCTTCCCGACGACGCGCGCGCCGCCGCCCACACCGGCGCAGTTGACGGCACCGTGCAGCTCGTCGAGCGAGTCGATCAGCTTGGAGACGCCGTCCTCGTCGGTCACGTCCGTCTCCGGGAGATCGGCGATGACGACCTTGCCGCCCGCCTCCTCGAGCGCGTGCGCGGCCGCCTCGCCGAGCCCCGAGCGCCCGCCCGTGACGAGGAACGTCCGGCCTTCGATCCTCACGGCGCGGGCGCCGGTTCCTGCGCGAACTGCTCGCGGAGCGCCATCTTGCGGAACTTGCCGACTGCGGTCTTCGGGATCTCGTCGACGAACTCGAAGCGGTCCGGGAGCCACCACTTCGCAAACTGCCCCGCGAGGAGCTCCCGCAGCTCCTCGGCCGTCGCGGTCTGGCCTTCCTTGAGCACTACAGCGGCCAGCGGGCGCTCCGCCCACTTCTCGTCGGGGATGGCGATCACGGCGGCCTCGGCCACGGCCGGGTGGGCCATGATCGCGTTCTCGAGGTCGACGGACGAGATCCACTCGCCGCCCGACTTGATCACGTCCTTCGAGCGGTCCTTGATCTGGATGAACCCGCGCGGATGCATCGAGACGATGTCGCCGGTCTTGAACCAGCCGTCGTCGGTCCAGCGGTCGGACTGCTCCGGCGTGTCGTAGTAGGACGCGGCCACCCAGGGCCCGCGAACCTCGAGCTCGCCCATCGCCTCCTCGTCCCAGGGGATGTCCTCGTCGCCGGCCCGCGCGCGGATCTCGACGAGCGGGAGCGGGATGCCCGCCATCGCCACGTAGTCGTACTGCGTGTCCTTGTCCGCTCCGCGGAGGTCTCCGATCAGGTCGCTCACAGACGCGACCGGCGACGTCTCGGTCATGCCCCAGCCCTGC
>JAWVDL010000313.1:0-4999 GCA_033857355.1 Gaiellaceae bacterium
GAGCACAACCACGACTCGCGCGCCGATCTGCAGGGCGGCACCTGGCACGGGACGATGAACTACCCCGGCTTCACGCTTCCGGTCTGGTGCTGGCTGCGCGCCGACGGCATCGAGCACCCGTTCCTCGGGCTGCCGGTGCCGATCCCGCGCTTTGCCGGGCGACAGGCGATCGCGACCATGCGGGCGTTCCGTGCCGGCCTCCCATGGCCGCAGATCCTGCACTCGTGGCTGCTGCTCGACAGTCACGACACGGCGCGGTTCCGCACGGTGGCCGGTTCGCGCGACCGGCAGCTCGTCGGCGTCGGCCTGCAGATGACGATGCCCGGCGTGCCGATGATCTTCGCCGGCGACGAGCTCGGCCTCGAAGGCGACTGGGGCGAGGACGCGCGGCGCACGATGCCGTGGGACCGCCCCGACTCCTGGGACAAGGAGCTGCTCGAGGAGTACCGCCGGCTGATCTCGCTACGGCGCTCGCACGGCGCGCTCGCGCGCGGCGGCATCCGCTACGCATATGTGGGCGAGGACGCCATCGCGTACCTGCGCGAGACGCGTGACGAACGCGTGCTCTGCCTCGCCGCGCGCGCCGACCATGCTCCGGTCCGTCTGTCGCTCGACTCGCTCGAGGCGGACGAGCTCGAGACCCTCTACGGCGTCGACGCGACGGTTCTCGACGGCGACGTCATCCTTCCGGCCGACGGGCCGGCCTTCTCCGTCTGGAAGCTCGAAAGGAGTCCACGTGGCTGAGGTCGCCTTCGACCAGGTCGAAAAGGTGTACGACGGCGGTGTCCAGGCGGTGCACGACCTGTCGCTGGAGGTCGCCGACGGCGAGTTCCTCGTCCTGGTCGGCCCTTCTGGATGCGGCAAGACGACCGCCCTGAGGATGGTCGCCGGACTGGAGGAGATCACCGACGGAACGATCACGATCGGCGACCGCGTCGTGAACGACCTCGACCCGAAGCAGCGCGACGTCGCGATGGTGTTCCAGAACTACGCGCTGTACCCGCACCTCTCGGTCTACGAGAACATCGCGTTCGGGCTGCGGTTGCGCCGCGAGCCCAAGAACGTCGTCGAGGAGCGCGTGGCGTGGGCGGCGAAGCTGCTCGACCTGACCCCGTACCTGCAGCGGCGCCCGAAGGAGCTTTCCGGGGGCCAGCGCCAGCGAGTCGCCATGGGCCGCGCGATCGTCCGCCAGCCACAGGCATTCCTGATGGACGAGCCACTCTCGAACCTCGACGCGAAGCTGCGAGTGCAGATGCGCGCCGAAGTCTCCCGGCTCCAGCACGATCTCGGCACGACGACGATCTACGTCACGCACGACCAGATCGAAGCGATGACGATGGGCGACCGCGTCGCGGTGATGTATCAGGGCTCCCTCCAGCAGGTCGCGCCGCCCCAGGAGCTCTACAAGGAGCCCGTCAATCTCTTCGTCGCGAGCTTCATCGGGTCGCCGCCCATGAACCTCGTCGACAGTCGGCTGATCCACCGCGACGGCGCGTTGGTGGCGATTCTGGGCGAGCAGGAGCTGACCGTTCCGGAGAGCGTCGCCGACGCCCGGCCGCGCCTGCGCTCGTATGCGGGCCGGAACGTCGCCGTCGGGATCCGCCCGGAGTCGCTCGAGGATGCGGCGGTCGAGTCGGATGCGCCCGCGGGGCGGCGGCTGCGCGGCCGCGTCGCGCTGATGGAGGCCCTCGGCGCCGAGATGCTCGCGCACGTGGACTTCGAGGCGAAGCCGATCGTCCGCGAGGAGGTGCTGGAGGGGGCCGTCGAGGGCGAGCAGGCGCTTGCCGAGTCACTGGAGCGCAGCGCCGCGGAGCTGCGGATGACGCTCGTGGGGCGCTTCGACGCGAACTCGCAGGCAAAGCCGGACCAGGAGATCGAGCTCGTCGTGGACACGGCGAAACTGCACTTCTTCGATCTCGACACGGGGCTCGCAATCGACGGCGCGGCGGTATGACGAGGTCGATCGTCGTCCTCGCGGCGCTCGCCGCCCTCCTCGCCTTGCCTGCCACAGCCGAGGCGAAGCGCGGCGACGGCAAGATCGGCCTCGCAGGGCTGCGCTTCGATTCGCGCGATCCCGCGTACCGCAGTCCCGTCGGCGCCGTGCCCGCGGGAACGCCGGTGCGGATGCGGTTGCGCGCCTACGCGAAGGACATCACTTCGGTGCGCTTGCGTGTGTACGACGTCGACTCTGCGCACGAGAGCTTCCTCCCGATGCGGCGGCTCTCCGCCCAGGTGCGCTGCGGGAAGCGCAAGTGTGAGCTCTGGCAGGCCACCCTTCCGAACACGCGACCGGCCAACCTCTGGTACCGCTTCGTCGTCCGCGACGGACGCCGAACGGCCTACTACGAGGACGACACGGCCGCACTCGACGGCGGGCTCGGCAACTCGTACCTCGCCTCGAGCGACCTGAGCTGGGCGCTGACCGTCTACGAGCCGGGCTTCACGACACCGTCGTGGACGAAGAGCGCGGTCGTCTACCAGATCTTCCCCGACCGCTTTCGCAACGGAGACGCCGCGAACGACCCGCGAACCGGCGACCCCCGCTACGACGACCCGGTGCTCGCACAGCCCTGGAACGCGCTGCCGGAGGGCTTCTGCCGGGGCTACTCGACCGGAGGCTGCACGCAGCAGCCGCGCGGCCGCGACTACCAGGGCGGCGACCTCCAGGGCGTGACCCAGAAGCTCGATTACCTGCAGAGCCTCGGGGTGACCGCGATCTACCTCAACCCGATCTTCACGGCGCGCTCCAACCACCGCTACGACACCGCCGACTACCGGAACGTGGATCCGCAGCTCGGCGGGAATGCGGCCTTCGACGCTCTCGTCTCCGCAGCGCGCGCCCGCGGGATCCACGTGATCCTCGACGGCGTCTTCAACCACATGTCCTCCGACAGCCCGTTCTTCGACCGGTACGGGCGCTACCCGGGCCTCGGCGGCTGCGAGTCGGCCTCGTCCCCCTACCGCTCGTGGTTCCTGTTCAGCGGCTCGGGGCCCTGCGCGGGGAACACCTACACCGGCTGGGCGAACTTCGACAGCATCCCGGTCCTCGCCAAGTCGAACCCGGCGGTGCAGAGCTACTTCGTCGACTCGGCGGACAGCATCGCGCGGACGTGGATCCAGCGTGGCGCGGCTGGCTGGCGGCTCGACGTGATGGGAGATCCGTCGTTCCCGTCGGGTTGGTGGCCCTCGTTCAGGCGCGTCGTCAAGGAAGCGAGCCCCGATGCGGTGATCGTGGGTGAGCTGTGGCAGAAGGACACGACCCTGCTGCGCCAGCTGCGAGGCGACCGGGCCGACTCGACGATGAACTACCGGCTGCGCGATGCGGTGCTCGGGCTGCTCGCGCCCGGCGACTTCGAGGCGAAGGGCTTCCCCGCCAGCGGCTCGCCGATCAGGCCTTCGCAGTTCGCCTCCCGCGTCTCGTCCATCTACGAGGACTACCCGCGCCCGGCGTGGGACGCGCTGATGAACCTCATCGACAGCCACGACACCGCGCGCGCTCTCTGGACGCTGACGCCGGGCGCCGACTCACCCGTTGCGAAGGAGCGGAACGCGGCGAACGTGGCCGCGGGGAAGGCGCGCCTGCGGCTTGCGGCGCTGATCCAGTTCACGCTGCCGGGAATGCCGACCGTGTACTACGGCGACGAGGCCGGCGTGACCGGACACGAGGATCCCGACGACCGGCGCACGTACCCCTGGACGGATACCGGCGGCACGCCTGACGACGCGCTGATCGGCACGTACCGCTCGCTGGCGGCGCTGCGCTCGGCGGTGCCGGCGCTGCAGTCCGGCGATCTCCGTTTCCTGCTCACCGGCGACGGAGCCGGAACTGTGGCGTACGTGCGGCAGGCGGAGGGACGGGTGGCACTCGTGATCCTGAATCGCAGCGCGGTCGAGCGGACCGTCAGCGTGCCCGTGAAGGGGCTCGTCGCCGACGGGGCGCAGCTCGAGAGCCGGTACGGGGGCGCGGGGTCTGTCAGCCCGGCGAGCGGCGTCGTGCACGTGACCGTCGGCCCGCTCGCAGGCGCCGTCTACGCAGGGCCTGCGAAGTGATGGAGCGCGACGCGACCGGACGTCGGGTGAAGTTCTTGCCGGCGGCAGTCGTCGGCAACGGCGCACTGCTCGCGACGCTGTCGGCCCGCGGCGAGGTGGAGCGGCTCTTCTGGCCGTCCGTCGACTGGGGCCAGCATCTGGGCGAGCTGCGGCTCGGGCTCGTCGCGGGCGGCTCGGCGACGTGGCTCGACGAGGACGAGGACGACGCGTACGCACAGGCCTACGTCGAGGACGCGAACGCGGTACGCACCGGCGGCCCGCTCGCCGAGCTCGTCGACTTCGCGCTCCCGGAAGACGTCCTCATCCGGAGGGTTCGTCCCGCGGCCGACAACGCACGCGTGCTCCTCTACTGCCGCCCGGAGCTCGACGAGAGCGTCCGGTACGGCAGCGCCTACGTCGATACCGGCACGGGTGCGCTCGTGTTCTACCGCCGCGACCGGGCGCTGGCGATCGGGCTCTGGGGCGAGTTCGCCGCCGCGTGCGGTGGCCAGTCGGGCTCGATCCGGGAGGAAGCGGAGCGAGGCGAACTGCCGAGACGGACGATCGACCAGGGCGCCGTCGACGGAGCGCTTCTCGCCGCGCAGACCGGCCCGGTCGACGTCGCGCTCGCGTTCGGCGCGAGCCCGGCGGAGGCGCTCGCCCTCCTGCGCTCGACGCTGCTACGGAGCCCCGAGGAGTTGCTGGAGCGGCGCGTGAGCGACGATCGCGCCGGGCTGACCGGAGAGACCTCCGAGCCCGCCCTGAGCGCCCTCTACAAGCGCTCCCTGCTCGTCCTCGACCTCGCCGCCGACCGTGCATCGGGCGGGGTGATCGCGGCGCCCGAGTTCGACTCCGTCTTCGCCGGCTGTGGCGGATACGGATTCGTGTGGGGACGGGACCTCGCCTACATCGTGCTCGGCATGCTCGCAGCGGGCCGCTCGGATCAGGCCCGCGCCGGCCTGAGGTGGCT
>JAWVDL010000314.1:0-4764 GCA_033857355.1 Gaiellaceae bacterium
GCGAAGGTGAGCGCGAGCAGGCCGACGCGGTCGCCGAAAGACGAGATCGTGCTCGCGAAGAAAAAGCGCTTGTACTCGCGCTCGGCGAGCGGCCCCAGCCTGCCCTGGAGGTGCACCGGCGCGAGAGTATTGCGGAGGTCGGCCGGTATCGTCGGCCGCGTGCTCTTCGGCGCCCACGTCTCCTGCTCGGGCGGTATCCATCGCGCGATCGACCGTGCGGAATCCTTCGGCTGCGACGCCGTCCAGGTCTTCACGCAGAGCCCGCGAGCCTGGCGGACGACGAACCACGATCCGGCGAGCTTCACGGCCTTCAAGGAGCGCGCCGTCGAGGCCGGGATCGAGTCGGCGCTCTGCCATGCGCTCTACCTCGTCAACCTCGCGAGCTCTGACGAGGCGATCTACTCCAAGTCGGTCAGCACGCTCAGAAACACGATGGAGGTCGCGCGCGCGATCGACGCGGACGGCGTCGTCTTCCACGTCGGCTCGCATCTCGGCGCAGGCCTCGAAGCGGGACTCGAGCGCGTCGTCCCGGCGCTACGCCAGGTGCTCGAGCTTTGCTCCGAGCGGACGTGGCTCCTGATCGAGAACTCGGCCGGCGCCGGCGGGACGATCGGCCGCTCGGTCGACGAGCTCGCCGTGCTGATCGACGCCCTCGACCGTCATCCGAGACTCGGGATCTGCCTCGACTCGTGCCACCTGTACGTGTCCGGCTACGACGTGACCGAGGCGACGGCCCTGGATGCGCTCGTCGCCGAGGTGGACGAGCGGATCGGCCTCGACCGGCTGCGCGCGCTGCACGTGAACGACTCCAAGGCGCCCTTGGGCTCGAATCGCGACCGGCACGACAACATCGGCGAGGGACTGCTCGGGGCTGGATTGGGCGTCTTCCTGACGCATCCGGCGTTCCAGGGGCTGCCCGCCCTCCTCGAGGTGCCGGGACGCGGCCACGGTCCGGATGCCGAGCAGGTCGCAAAGCTCCGCAAGCTCCACGCCCGCACGCTCCGGAACGCCGCTGCGCCTAAGCGCTCGAGATCTGCGCAAGCGGGTCGACAGGTCGGTTCAGACGCCGCCGTCGCCAAAGGCGACGTCCGCTGACACGGCGCCGCCGAGTCGGCGCCTAGGCGCTCGAGATCTGCGCGAAGATCCGGAAGTTCGGCGTCCCGACCGGCAGCTCGCCGAACTCGGGATTGACGCAGCCGAGCTCGCCGGTGCGGCTTTCGTAACAGCTTTCCACCTCGACCTGGCACATCGGCAGCGGCGCGCGCGTGGCCCGCACCGCGCCGAAGCCGCCGCGGCGCTCCGCGGCCTCCATCAGCTCGAGATCGATCTCGACGCCGTACACCTTCTGCATGCAGCCGACGTAGGTGTGGCCGTGATCGGTGTACGCGTAGGAGAAGGGGCAAGCCCGCTCGAGACAAGCCGACGGGTAGACCACCTTGCCGCAGTGCACCTCGCAGCGCCGGCATTCCAGCTCGTCCTGAGGGTGAAGCGGAAGCTCGCTCAGGACGTCGCTCGTCGGTGGCTGCATGTGTCGATTGTGGGCTGTGGAAAAGGGCTGCGCAAGACTTGACTTTTCCGCTTCCGACGGGTAGTCGCAAGCCCAGGTCCGCGTGGCTAGGCTGCCGTCGTGGCGCGCACGATTCTCTGGGGCTCGCTCGTGCTCGCACCGGTCGCCATCGCCACCCGCTTCGTCTTCCACGCGGACGACACCGTCCTCTTCGTCCTCGCCGCCGTGGCGCTGGTGCCACTGGCGTGGCTGATCGGCGAGGCCACCGAGCAGGCCGCCGAGCACACGGGCCCCGGTGTGGGCGGCTTCCTCAACGCGAGCTTCGGCAACGCGCCCGAGCTGATCATCGCGCTCTTCGCCGTCGGGAACGGGCTGCCGGACGTCGTGCGCGGCTCGCTGGCCGGGTCGGTCGTCTCGAACATCCTGCTCGTGCTCGGCGTAGCGCTCATCTTCGGCCCGAACGAGGGAAGGCTGAACCTTCGCTCGCTCAGCTTGCAGCTCGGCCTCGTGGTGCTCGGCGTGCTGGCCTTCCTCCTCCCGGCGCTGCCGGCGCTCCACGGCAATCCGAACCGCCACTCGCTCGCCGTCCTCTCGATCCCGGTGGCGATCGGCCTGCTGCTCGTCTACGTCGTGATGACCGGCAGGAACCTCCGCCGGGATCGCCAGGCGCACTCCGAGACGGACACGGAGGCGGCCGCCGGGGGCTGGACGCTGCCCGTGTCGCTGGGCGCGCTCGCCGCCGCAACGATCATGACCGCGCTGATCAGCGAGCTGCTCGTGCACTCGCTCGAGTCCTTCGCGCATACGGCGAACCTCTCGGAGTTCTTCATCGCGGCCGTGATCGTGGCAATCGTCGGCAACGCGGCCGAGCACGGCGGGGCGATCGTGATCGCGCGCCGCGGCAAGATCAAGCTGGCGACCGAGATCGCGATCTCCTCGAGCGCGCAGGTCGCGCTGTTCGTGGCGCCGGCGATCGTCCTCCTCTCGTTCTTCTTCGCCCATCCCCTCGCGCTTTCGTTCCGGCCGGTCGAGCTCGCGGCGATGGGAGGCGCGGCGGTCTTCGTCGCGATCGTGATCCGGGACGGCGTCTCGAAGCGCTGGGAGGGCTGGATGCTCGTCGGCGTGTACGCCGCGGTGGCGGCGACCTTCCTCGCCGTGGGCGACCGGTAACAATTTCGTCCCCTCGACTCACCTTCGGCGGCGGTTCCGATAGCGTGGCCCACGTGAGCACCGTCGACGGAAACGCACCCGACTCGGTCGTCAGCGCGCGCGAGATCCAGCGTCGCTACGGCCAGGGCGACACCGCGGTGGATGCGCTGCGCGGGGTGAGCCTCGACGTCCCGAAGGGCCGCCTGACCGCGGTGATGGGCCCTTCCGGCTCGGGCAAGTCGACCCTGATGCACATCCTGGCCGGGCTCGACCGTCCCACGGCAGGCGAGGTGACGATCGCCGGCGAGAACATCACGAAGATGAACGACACCGACCTGACCAAGCTCAGGCGCCGCCACATCGGCTTCGTCTTCCAGTTCTTCAACCTCCTGCCGATGCTGACCGCCGAGGAAAACGTGATGCTGCCGCTCTCGATCGCCGGCCAGAAGCCCGACGAGGCCTGGTTCCGGGACCTGATGAAGAAGACGGGCCTCGACGACCGGGCCCATCATCGACCGTCCGAGCTCTCGGGCGGCCAGCAGCAGCGCGTCGCGATCGCCCGCGCGCTCGTCTCCAGGCCGACGGTGGTCTTCGCGGACGAGCCGACCGGCAACCTCGATTCGAAGACCAGCGGCGAGATCCTGGAGCTCCTCCGCGACTCGGTCGACACCTACGGGCAGACGACCGTGATGGTCACGCACGAGCCGAACGCCGCGGCGATCGCCGACCGCATCCTGTTTCTCGCCGACGGCTTGATCGTCCGCGATCTGGCCGGGGCGAGCGCAGCGGACGTGCTCACCGTCATGAACGAGCTCGGCGAGCCGTGATCCGCATCGCGCTGAAGGGTTTGCTGGGACGGAAGCTCCGCAGCGCGCTGACAGCCCTCGCAATCGTGCTCGGCGTGGCGATGATCAGCGGCACGTTCGTGCTCACGGACACGATCAACAAGGGCTTTCACACGATCTTCACCCAGTCGTACAAGAACACCGACGCCGTGATCACGAGCAAGGTCGCATTCGAGGGCAACAACGGCCCGACGACGGCCGCGCCGGGCTTTCCGCAGTCGGTCCTCGCGCGTGTGCGCGGCCTGCCCGACGTCTCCGCCGCCGCCGGTTCGGTCGCAGACCAGAACACGAAGCTCGTCGACGCGTCGGGCAAGACGATCGGCGGGAATGCGCCGAGCCTCGCATTCGGAATCGACCCCAGGGAGCAGCGTTTCAATCCACTCTCGCTCGTTCAGGGGCGCTGGCCGACCAACGGCGACGAGATCGCGATCGACGTCGCCACCGCGAAGCGCAAGCACCTCGCCGTCGGGGGCACGATCGGCGCGCTGACTCACTCCGGCGTGAAGAAGTTCCGCATCACCGGGGTCGCGGAGTTCGCCTCGGTCAGCTCGATCGGCGGCGCGACCATCGCCGTGTTCGACCTGGCCACCGGGCAGCGACTGCTCGGCAAGGTTGGCGAGCTGGACGTCATCCGCGTCGCCGGCAAGCCCGGGGTGACCACGAAGAAGCTCCTTTCCGAGATCCGGCCGCTGTTGCCCCCGACGGCGCAGGCGCGCGACGCGAGCGCACAGGCCAAGCAGGACGAGAAGGGCGTTTCCTCGTTCACCGGGTTTCTGCAGAAGGCCCTGCTCGCGTTCGCCGGCGTCGCGCTCTTCGTCGGCGCCTTCGTGATTGCGAACACGCTCTCGATCACGATCGCCCAGCGGGCGCGCGAGTTCGCGACCATTCGCACGATCGGAGGATCCCGGCGCCAGATCCTTGCCTCGGTCATCCTCGAAGCACTCGTCGTCGGCATCCTCGCGTCGGTCGTCGGCCTCTTCGCAGGGCTGGGGCTCGCCCGCGTCCTCACCTGGGTCTTCTCGAAGGCGAACCTCGATCTGCCGCAGGGCTCGACGGTGTTCTCCCCGCGGACGATCGTCGTCAGCATGCTCGTCGGAGTGCTCGTGACGCTGGTTGCGAGCCTTCGCCCCGCGCTTCGAGCGACGCGCGTGCCGCCGATCGCCGCCGTGCGCGAGGGCGCCGTCCTGCCGCCGTCCCGACTCGCGCGCTTCGGCCCGCTGACCGGGAGCCTCGTCATCGCGCTCGGCGTCGGCCTGCTCGTGC
>JAWVDL010000315.1:0-3965 GCA_033857355.1 Gaiellaceae bacterium
TGCTCGAGCGTGACGAGGACGGTCATGAGCTTCGTGATGCTCGCGATCGGGATGCGTGCCCGGTCTCCGTGCTGCGCGAGCACTTCTCCAGTCGTGCCGCTCTGGACGAGCCAGGCCCGCGCGTGGACGGCGGGAGGCGCAGCGGTTGCCGGTGCTGCGACGACGAGCGCCGCAAGCACGGCGAGAAAGCCCCACTTCACGGCAATCAGGCTAGCGCCACTTACCGAATACGGATCTTCTGGCCCACCGTGAGTGCCGACGGATCGACGCCGGGGTTGAGCCGCACGAGCTCGTCCACGGTGGTGTGGTTGTCGAGTGCGAGCTGCTGGAACGTGTCTCCGCTCACGATGGTGTGGTAGTTCGCGGCCGCTGTCGTCGTCGTGGTCGCGGTGGTGGTCTTCGCGGTCGTCGTCCGGTGTGTCGTGACCGCGACGCTGGTCGTGACCGGCGTCGGCCCGCTCTCGTCGAGTGCCGAGCGGATCAGGAGCACCGCGATCGTGGCGGCGAGCAGGAACGCGGCCGGCGCCGCGTAGCGCCCGAGCCCTGTCCGGTTCACCAGCCGGAAACGCTCCACACTTCGCCACGGAGCCGCGCCGCCTCGGCACCCGCGGCTGCGCGCCACTCTCCGCCGTCGACCCGAAACGCGTAGATGAGAGCCCGCGACACCGTCACGAGCGCGCTCGCGGGCCCGCTCGTGAAGGCGCGTGCGACGTCGGCGGGCGTGGCACCCTGGGCGCCGACGCCCGGGAGCAGGAGGATCGACTGCGGTAGCAGCCGGCGCGCTTCGCCGACCGCACGAGGATGGGTCGCGCCGATCACCGCGCCGACGCTCGACAGGCCGCGCGCGCCGACGACGTCCTCGCCCCATTCGCGCACCAGCCTGGCGACGTGCTGCCAGAGCGGCTTCCCGTCGGTCAGGATCGCGTCCTGCACCTCGGCGCTGCCGGCGTTCGACGTCTTGACGACACAAAAGATCCCCGCGCCGTCGCGCTTGCACGCGGCGAGCATCGGCTCGAGCGCGTCGCGACCGAGATACGGGTTCACCGTCAGCGCGTCGCTCAGCGGGCCTTCCTGTCCGCGCGGCTCGAGGAACGCGGCGGCGTAGGCGCGCGAGGTCGAGCCGATGTCCCCGCGCTTCGCGTCGAGGATGACCAGGAGTCCCGCCTGCCTCGCGTACGCGCACACGTCCTCGAGCGCGCGCACGCCGTCGGCGCCGAGCTCCTCGAAGAAGGCGGACTGCGGCTTGACCGCGACGACGTAGGGCGCGACCGCGTCGATCACGCCGCGGCAGAAGCGGCCGAACGCCTCAGCAGCGTGCTCGCGCCCCAAGCGGACGTCTCCACGCAGCTCGACCGGCAGGAGATCGACCTGCGGATCCAGGCCGACGACGAGCTGACTCCGCTTGCGCTCGACCGCGTCTGCGAGCCGGTCGCCGAAGGAGGTCGTCGCGAGGGCGGGCTCGGTGCGCAGCTCCTGTGCCATCTCCGCCAAGGCTACTGCGTGGATAGGGCGTCAGAGACGTCGAAGGCCGCCTGCAGGCGGCCTTCGACACGCTAGGGAGAGGCGCGACGCGTGCTAGTACGGGTTGCCGCCGCCACCGTTTCCGCCGCCACCGCCACCCATGTCGCCGCCGCCGCCGCCGCGGCCGGCCTTGACGGCCTGCTTCAGCGTGCTGCCGGCGGAGAACTTCGGGACGTTCGCGGCCGGGATGGTGACCTTCTGGCTGGGATTCCGCGGATTCACGCCCTGGCGCTCGGCGCGATGCTGCGACGAGAACCGGCCGAATCCGGTGAACTGGACGTTGTCGCCCTTGGCGAGTGCGTCTGTGATCCCTTCGAGGAACGCATCGACAGCCTTGGCTGCGTCGCGGTTCGATAGACCCGATCGTTGCGCTACATCGTTCACGAACTCTTGCTTTGTCACTACCTCTCCTCCTGATCGCGGATCGTCAGAAAAGCCGATTTGACCCTACCAGGCTGCTCCATTTGGCTCAACCATGCGGGTTTGCGGCACTTTTCGCACTTTGCAGGATTTCTGAGGCCCGAAAGATGGGTCTGAGCCGCACCGCCTGACGTGCGAGGGCGTCGGCGCCGCCCTCCTCGCGGTCGACGACGCAGACCGCCGTACGAACCACGGCTCCAGCCTCGCGGAGGGCCTCGACCGACGCGAGCAGGGCACCTCCCGAGGTGACGACGTCCTCGACGAGACAGACCGTCTCACCCGGCTCGAACACCCCCTCGATGCGGTTTCCCGTCGAATACTCCTTCGCCTCCTTGCGGACAATCAAAAAGGGCAGACCGGACGCCATGGAGCCCGCGGCGGCGAGCGCGACCGCCCCCAGCTCCGGCCCGGCAAGCCTGGTCGCCTCCGGCTCGTGCTCGTCGACGACCGCGGCGATGCGCTCGCCGAGCGCCGCGAGCAAGTGCGGCTGCGTCTCGAAGCGGTACTTGTCGAGGTAGTACCGGGAGCGGCGCCCGGAGCGCAGGACGAAGTCTCCCTCGAGGTACGCGTGCTCGCGTATGGCGCCGCGGAGCTCGTCGTCCGTCATCGTCTCACGCGCGGGCGGCGTGGATCGCCTCGCGCGCGAGTCCCAGAAGCCGCGCGGCGTCGACCGAGCCGTCCGCGAGCGTCTTCATCGAGCCGTCGGCGTAGTACAGGTCGACGCGCTCTCGCCCGCGGCCGGTCGTACGGCGGAGCAGCGCGCCGACTGCGAAGAAGCCGCCGGCGAAGGCGAGCAGCACCGTGAGCCTACGCATCGTCCTTCGCCGCCTTCGTCGCCTTCTTGGGCGCGCGGGGGCGCGGCTTGCGCTTCGGCTTCGCGTCCTCGGCCGCGCGGAGCGCGCTCTTCAGGTCGTAGAAGACGAGCCCGACGGTGGGATCCGGCACCGTCGTCGCGGCGATCAGCCGATCCCCCTCGCGGAGGACGAAAACGCTTCCTTCCGGAGTCTCCGCCTCGAGCTGCGTCAGCGGCTCGCCGCCTTCGCGGAGGGCCTCCGCCGCCTCCAGGAGCGCTTTCGACGCTTCTGCGAAACGCGTCGCCGCCGCCTCGTCGGCGAACGTCGAGCCGGCGACCGCGCCCTTGCCGTCGAGGAGCACGACGCTCTCGATCTGCGAGGAGATCTCGGTGAGGTCGGCGATCGCCTGGGTCCCGTCCATCGGTTCAGGACGCTAACACGCGGTGATACTGCGCTTCGTGAGGCGCAAGCGGAAGCGGCGGCTGCTGCAGAAGTTCTTCGCGGACCGCGGTACGCACCTGGCCGCGATGATCGCGTACTTCGCCCTGCTGTCCTTCGTCCCGTTGTCCTTCCTCGCCCTGTCGGTGCTCGGCCTGACCGGCCGCGCGGACGAGTCGAGCTTCATGGTCGGCGAGATCCGGAAGACGCTCCCTGGCGTGCCGATCGTTCGAATCGTCGAGCTCGTGAACGCGGTACGCGGCGACGCGGCGACGCTCGGCGTCATCGGCGGTGTGGCGCTCCTCTGGACCTCGCTCTCCCTCTTCAGCGTGCTCGAATCCGCGTTCAACATCGTCTACGGGCGGCCGAACCGCACCTTCCTGCGGGGAAAGGGCCTCGCGTTCGCGCTGATGACCGGCTCGCTCGTGACGCTCTTCCTGGCGCTGCTCGCCGGCTCGCTCGGCGCGGCCGCACTGCGTCGCTACGCCCCGAACGTGATCGGGAACGGGATCAGCGCCTACGTCGTCTCCCTCATCCTCTCGTCGCTCGGCGTCTTCGTCTTCCTGGTCTCGGCCTACTACGTCCTGACGAACGTCGACCTGACGGTTCGGAACGTGCTCCCCGGCGCGGTGCTCGCGACCGTCCTCCTGCAGGTGACGTTCCAGGCGCTGCCGCTCTACGTGCGCTTCGCCAAGGTCAACCCCGCGCTGCACACGTTCGGGGGAACGGCGATCCTGCTGGTCTGGCTGTACGTGATGTCGAACGTGATCGTGTTCGGCGCAGAGCTGAACT
>JAWVDL010000316.1:0-7148 GCA_033857355.1 Gaiellaceae bacterium
CGCGGGAATCTCGAATCGCGGATCGACGGCGTCGAGCCCGACCGCTCGCGCGAGATCGTCCTCTACTGCGCCAGCGGCTCGCGATCGGCCTTCGCGGCGAAGACGCTGGCCGAGCTCGGCTACGAGAACGTCGTCTCGCTCGCCGAGGGCTTCCGCGAGTGGAAGTCGCAGGGGCATCCCTGGGAGGTCAGCCGCGCGCTCGACTCGTCGAAGCGCGCCCGCTACTCCCGCCATGTCTTGATCCCGGAGGTCGGCGAGGCCGGCCAGCTCAAGCTCCTCGACTCGCGCATCCTGCTCGTCGGCGCGGGCGGGCTGGGCTCTCCCGCCGCGCTCTATCTCGCGGCCGCCGGAGTGGGCACGATCGGGCTGATCGACGCCGACGTCGTCGACGCCTCGAACCTCCAGCGCCAGGTCTTGCATTCGACGACCGCGATCGGCGAACCGAAGGTCGACTCGGCGCGTCGCGCGCTCGAGGCACTGAATCCCGACGTGACCGTGCGGACCTTCCAGGAGCGCCTGACGTCGGAGAACGTCGACAAGATCCTCTCGGAAGGCTGGGACGTGATCGTCGACGGCGCGGACAACTTCCCCACGCGCTACCTCGTCAACGACGCATCGGTGTGGCACGGGATCCCCGTCGTCCACGGCTCGATCTTCCGGTTCGAGGGCCAGGTGACGGTGTTCAAGCCCGGCGACGGACCGTGTTATCGCTGCCTCTTCCCGCAGCCGCCGCCGCCGGAGCTCGCGCCGTCGTGCGCCGAGGGCGGAGTGCTCGGCGTGCTCCCGGGCGTGATCGGCTCGCTGCAGGCCTCCGAGGCGCTGAAGCTCGCGCTCGGGATCGGAGACTCGCTCGTCGGCCGGCTGCTGCTCTTCGACGCGCTCGCGGCCGAGTTCAACGAGGTGCAGATCCGCAAGGATCCGAACTGCCCCGTCTGCGGCGAGCACCCGACCATCACCGAGTACGTCGACTACGTGGAGTTCTGCCAGGGAGTGCCGGCATGAGACGTCGCTTGCGATGTCTCATTCAGGCCGTGCCGGTTTTACCGGCGCGGCCGTCTGAAACGACCGGTCGACACGCCGGAACTTCCACGGTGCGGCCTTGAGCGTCGTGCGGATCCCACCCACCCTGCGCCAGGAGACGGGCGGCGAGAAGCAGGTCGAGGCCCGCGGCGCGAACGTCCGCGAGCTGCTCGTCGACCTGATGGGCCGCTTCCCCGCGTTGCGCGAGCAGCTCGTCGAGGACGGCGACATCGCTCCCTTCGTGAACGTCTACGTCGAGGGCGAGGACGTCCGAACCTTGGACGGCATGGAAACGGCCGTCCAAGAAGGCTCGACGGTAATTCTTCTCCCGGCGATGGCCGGTGGAAGTTAGGGCCGTAGCGCCCTCGCTGCTCGAGCTCGTCGGCAACACACCGCTCGTCGAGCTCACGCCCGTCGGCGAGACGCGCATCTACGCCAAACTCGAGGGCCAGAACCCGACCGGCTCGATCAAGGACCGCATCGCCAAGGCGATGATCGAGACGGCCGAGGCCGCGGGCGAGCTCCAGCCCGGCCGCGAGCTGCTCGAGCCGACGAGCGGTAACACGGGCATCTCGCTCGCATTGGTCGCAAAGCTCAAGGGCTACACGCTCACCTGCGTGATGCCCGAGAACGCGACGCCCGAGCGGCGGCGGTTGCTCGAGCTCTACGGCGCGAAGATCGTCACCTCGCCGGGCAACGAGGGGTCGAACGGCGCGGTCCGGCTCGCGCTCGGGCTGGCGGAGCGCGAGCCGCGCTACTTCATGCCCTTCCAGTACGCGAACGAGGCCAACCCGCGGGCCCACTACGAGGGCACCGGCGCCGAGATCGTCGCGGCGCTCGACCGGGTGGACGTCCTCGTCGCGGGCCTCGGCACCGGCGGCACGCTCATGGGCACGGGCGCGCGCCTGCGGGAGAGCTTCCCAGATGTCGTCGTCGCGGCGGCCGAGCCCATGCCGGGCGACCCGGTGATGGGACTGCGCTCGCTCGAGGACGGGTACGTCCCGCCGATCCTCGACGTCGCGAAGCTCGACCGGAAGGTATTGGTCTCGAACGAGGAGTCCGTCGTCGCCGTGCGCGAGCTCCTGGATCGCGACGGCATCTTCGCCGGCGTCTCCTCGGGCGCGGTCGTCCACGTCGCGCGCAAGCTCGCCGCCGAGCGCGATGGCGGCACGATCGTCGCCGTCCTCGCCGACGCGGGCTGGAAGTACCTCTCGGCGGACTTCTGGGACGCCGACGACGTCGAGGCGTCGATGGAGCGCACCGTCTGGTGGTGATCCCGGCCGAGCTGCGCGCCGAGCTCGTCGCGCACGCCGAGGCCGAGGCGCCGAACGAGGCTTGCGGGCTCGTGCTGCTACGGGACGGGACTGCCGAGCGCTACGTCCCGGGCCGAAACGGCGCCGCCTCGCCGTACCGCTTCGAGCTCGAGCTGGACGACCCGGAGCTCTGGTTCGCCGAGGACGACGGCTACGAGCTCGCCGTCTTCCACTCGCACCTCTCCTCCCCGCCCCGCCCTTCGCGCACCGACGTCGAGAACATCGGCCTCTGGGAAGGCAAGCCCTATCTGATCCTGACCGTGCGCACCGGCGAGCTCGCAGCCTTCACGATCCAGGCCGGCCGCATCACAGACCTGGCCTTGATCTAAGCCGCGGCGCCCGGATCCGCTTCCTGCGCCTCCGGCTCGGCCTCGTCCCGCTCGCGCAGCTCGCGGCGCTGCTCGAAGACGACCTCGAGCCGGTCGATCCGCGAGCCCTCGACCTCGACCACGTCGAAGCGCATCCCGTCGTGCGAGACGGTGTCGCCCGGCTCGGGAACGCGGCCGAGCAGGCCGAAGACGAAGCCGGCCACCGTGTGGTAGTCCTCTCCCGGCAGATCGGTGCGGAACTGCTCGTTGAAGTCGTCGATCGGGAATGTCCCGTCGATGCGGATCGTATGGTCGTCGACCTGCTCGATCGACTCGTCGGGCAGGTCGAACTCGTCCTCGATCTCGCCGACGATCTCCTCCAGCAGGTCTTCGAGCGTGACGATCCCCTCCATCGCGCCGTACTCGTCGATGACGATCGCCAGGTGCTGGTTCGTGCGCCGGAACTCGGTCAGGAGCGCGGCGAGATCCTTGGTCTCCGGAACCATGTGCGCGGGGCGGACGAGCTCCTCGACCCGGACCTCGGACATGCCTCGGTCGCGCAGCGCGAGGAAGAGGTCGCGGATGTGCAGCACACCGACGATCTCGTCGAGCGAGCCGCGGTAGACCGGGTAGCGCGTGAACGGCGAGTCCATCACCGCTTCGAGGCACTCCTCGGGCGGTAGGTCGATCGAGAGCGCGACGACCTCTGGACGCGGAACCATCACGTCGGAGGCCTCCTTGTCGGCGAAGTCGAAGACCTTGTAGAGCATCTCCTGCTCCTGCTCCTCGATCTCGCCGTGCTCGGTCGACTGGGACACGAGCATGCGGAGCTCGGCCTCGGAGTGGACGTCGCTCTCCCCACCGGTCGCGTCGAGGCCGATCGCGCGCAGCACGAACTCGGTCGAGCGCTGCAGGATCCAGATCAGCGGGCCGAACACCGTGAAGAAGGCCCGAACCGGCGCCGAGACGGCGAGCGCCGTCGTCTCGGAATGGCCGAGCGCGATCCCCTTCGGAACGAGCTCGCCGATCACGACGTGCAGGAACGTGATCACGAAGAAGGCGAGGATCACCGCGAGCAGCGTGGCCATGAGCGGGTCGAGCACCTTCGAGAGCGCGTGCTCGCCCAGGGCTCCGATCGCCAGGCTGGTCAGCGTCACCCCGAGTTGCATCGCGGCGATGAACCGTGGCGGGTCGGCGACGATCTTCAGGACGTCGCGCGCACGCCGGCTTCCCTGATGCTGCAGCTCGAGGATGCGCGTGCGCCGCGCGGTCACGAGGCCGTACTCGGCCGCCACGAAGAACGCGTTCAGGAGCACCAGCAGTAGGACTGCCGCAAGCTCGATCGTGAGGGTCACGCCCGCACCCCGTCGTACGGACGGCTAGGTCGTGGGTCGTCGTCCAAGACTGCGTCAAGTATAGGGACCGGACCCGTCGACGGGGCGAACAGATGTTCTAGTATGCCGCCGTGAGCGTCGAGTACAGGGAAGAGCCCTGCCGCAACGCGCTCAACGCGGTCCGCGGTATGGGCTTCAAGTGGTCGCTGAACCCGTACATGGGCTGCGTCCACCGCTGCACGTTCTGCTACGTCAGGCACTTCGAGCACCGCGCGGACCGTCCCTCGGACGATCGTTACGGGACGTCGATCCGCGTCAAGATCAACGTCGCGGACGTGTTGCGGAAGGAGCTGTCCCGTCCGTCCTGGAACCGCGAGCAGGTCGCGATCGGAGCGGCGACCGACCCGTACCAGCCGGCGGAGGGCCGGTACCGACTCACGCGCGCGTGCCTGCACGAGCTCGCGGCCGCGTCGACGCCGATCCGGATCATCACACGCGGCCCGATGATCGTCCGCGACCTCGACGTCCTGCAAGAGGCGTCGCGGCGCGCCGACGTGGCGGTGACGTTCTCGATCCCCACCCTCGACGAGGAGGTCTGGCGGCGCACCGAGCCCTCCACGGCCCATCCGCGCCAGCGCCTGCGCGCCCTGAAGACGCTCGTCGACGGCGGCGTGCGCGCCACCGTGGGCATGGCGCCGATCCTCCCCGGCATCTCCGACCGCCCCGAGCAGCTCGCCGAGGTCGTGCGCGCGGCGCGCGAGGCCGGCGCCTGCGGGGTCTGGGCCAACGTGCTGTTCCTGCGCGCCGGGACCAAGGAGCATTTCCTCGAAGCGCTGGCGCAGGACTGGCCCGAAGAGCTCGAGCGCTACGAGGAGCTGTACCGCACGCGCGCCTACCTCGCCGCTGCGGACACGAAGCCGGTGCGCGCCGCTGTCGGCGCGCTCGCGCGCGAGCACGGCATCCGCGACCGGCGCAAGGTCAAGCTCGCTCCACCGCCCGAACCGGAACAGCTTTTCCTCGCCGTCTAAGGCGCGGCATACAATCCGCGGGCTGTGACAGACGAGATCACCTGTCTGATCGTCGACGACCACGAGGTCGTCCGCGAAGGGCTGCGGCTCTCGCTCTCGCGCGCACCGCACATCCGCGTCGTGGGCGAGGCCTCGGACGGCGCCAGCGCGGTCGAGCTCGCCGAGCGCCGCCGCCCCGACGTCGTGATCATGGACGTGCGCATGCCCGGAATGGACGGGCTCGAGGCGACCAAGATCCTGACCGAGAAGCTGCCCGACACCGCAGTGCTGATCTTCACCGCGTACAGCGAGCGCTCCCTGCTCGGCCGCGGGCTCGAGTCGGGCGCGAAGGGCTACATCCTCAAGGAGGCGCCGCACCAGACGCTGCTGCGCGCGATCGAGAAGGTCGCCGCGGGTGACGGCTACGTCGATCCCGCGCTGATGCCGGCGTTCCTGACCGGACGCGGCAAGGACGACATGCTGACCGGCCGCGAGCGCGAGATCCTCCAGCTGCTCGCCGACGGGATGTCGAATGCAGACGTCGCGGGCCGCCTCTTCATCAGCCAGGAGACCGTGAAGAGCCACGTGCGCCACATCCTCGCCAAGCTCGAAGCCGACACGCGCACCCACGCGGTCGCGATTGCCCTTCGCGAAGCGATCATCGACTAGGGCGGCCCTTCTAGCCGTCGGGGTGGTCCTCACCGCCCTGGCGGCAGGGCTCTCGGCTGTCCACGGGCTGTCGCTCTTGGCCTATGCCCGCCTGTCCACGGCCATCGGAGCCGCGGTCGCGCTCGCGCTTTTCCTCATCTCGGGCGAGCGGGAGCGGCACGAGCGGGCCGAAGGCGAGCTCGCGGCGCAGGCGTCGTTCCTGGAGTCGCTCGTCGAGTCGATGCGCGCGATTGCGGGGACGACCGAGTCGCGCGCGATCCTCGAGCAGGCGCGGGCAGAGGCCGAGCGGCTGTTCGGCGCGCGGGCACGACTCCTGTCGGCCGAGGAAGAAGCGAGCGAGCCGCAGGGGCTTCGGACGATGACGATCCCGCTGGACGCGGCCGCCGACGGCGTGGTGGCGCTGCGGCTCGAGCGCGACACGGTCTTCCCGCGCGGCGACGCGGTCCGCGCGACCGTGCTCGCCGACTTCGCGGGCCGCGCGAGCGAAAACGCGCGCCTGCTTCTCGAGGCCAAGGTCCGCGAGGCCGAGCGTTCGGCGCTCTCGGATCAGCTGATCACCGCGGAGCAGGAGGAGCGCCGCCGGCTTGCCCTCTACCTCCACGACACCGTCGTCCAGTCGCTCTCGGGCATCGCGCTCATGCTCGACGCGGGGCTCGGCGCCGTCGAGGAGGGCCGCGCCGACGAGGCGCGCTCGATCATCGGCGGGGCCCTCGACCGGCACAGGACGGCGATCAAGGCACTGCGCGACCTGTCCTTCAACCTCGAGCCCGTGGTTCTGCGCGACCAGGGCTTCGCATCCGCGGTCAACGCGCTCGCAGAGCAGCTCGCGCTTGCCAACGAGATCCAGATCGACGTCGACGTGGAGGCCGCCGAGTCGCTCACCGAGCAGGCGCAGGCAGCGCTCTACCAGATCATTCGCGAGGCGCTGCATCAGGCCATCCGCCGCGGGCCGCCCACGCGCATCGGGGTGCGAATCGACCGGCGCGCGGACGGCGCGACCGAGACGGTCGTCTCGGACGACGCGCCCGGCGAGCGCCGGCGCCGGAGCTTCGAGGCGATCGAGGAGCGTGCCCGCACGCTGAATGGGCGCCTCGACGTCGAGCAGGGCTCCGACGGCGGGACCGCCGTTCGCGTGGTGCTGCCGCACTACTCGGTGACTCGCTCCGAGTAGACTCCGCGCCGTGCCCGAAGGGACGTATCTCCTCTTCGTCTGGACGCCGCACGGCTACGAGCTGCGGGAACAGCAGGGCGACCTGCCCGAGCCGGGAGCCGAGGTCGAGGTCGGCGAGCAGCGCCTGCGCGTGACGAAGATCGCGCCGTCCCCGCTCCCGGGCGACCCACGGGTCTGCGCCTATCTGACGCTCTAAGCGGCCGCGGTCTCGGCCGCGATCCTGCCGAAGACGAGCGCGGCGGCGAGCCCGCTCGCATAGCCGCCTGTCGAGATCCCGCCGACGTCGGCCCCGGCTGCGTAGAGGTCGCGAAGCGGGGAGCCCGAGC
>JAWVDL010000317.1:0-3388 GCA_033857355.1 Gaiellaceae bacterium
TCCGCCACGAGTTGGCCCGGGGGTCGAACGCCTTGCTCGGCCAGACGAGCATCTCCTTGCCCGTCCACACGGCCTTGTGGCTGCCGAGGAACTCGACCGGGCGTGGCGGATCCGCGAGCCGGCGCCACGAGTGCGCCGCCGGGTCGTAGGCCTCCGCGGCGTTGGCCGCTTTGAGGAAGTTGCCGTCGCGTGCCACGCCGGTCACGCCGTAGACGAGCATCTCGCTCCCCGTCCAGACGCTGGTGCGTCCCGCCTCGATCGCCACAGGCGAGGCAGGCAGGCGCTGCCAGCCGGCGGCGGGGAGCGTCACGCCGGCGGCGAGAACGAGAGTGAGGAAGGCGCGAATCACGTCCCGAACGATGGCCGAAGCCGCTTAAGACGCGGCAAAGGACGACTTAACGATGGTGCGCGAGATACTCGAGCAGGTCGCTTCGCGTCAGGACGCCGACCGGCTTGCCCTCGCGAGCCACGACTACCGCGTTCGTGCGCCCGGTGAGCGTGGCGAACACCTCGTCCAACGACTGCGTGGCGTCGATCGCCGCCAGCGGCGGCTGCATCGCGGCGGCGACATCGTCGTGCAGGGCGTCGGGATTCTTGAAGACGCGGTCGAGCAGGTCGCGATCCTGGAGGGAGCCGATCACGTCCGCGAGCGAGTCCACCTCGCCGTTTCGCACCACCGGGAGCTGCGAGATCGAGTACTGCTGCATCACGTCGATCGCCTCGCCGACCTTCTGCTGCGATCCGATCGTGACCAGGTTGGGCACGTCGGCCTCCTCGACGCGCTTCGCGCGCAGCACCTGGTCGACCGTCGGGAGAGGCGTGCGCCGCTCGACGAAGCCATGGTCGAGCATCCAGTTGTCGTCGTAGAACTTCGACAGGTACGAGCGCCCGCTGTCGGGGATCATCGTGAGGATGCGCGCCGCTGGCCCGAAGCGCTCGGCGATCTGCAGCATCGCCGCCACCGACGTCCCGCCGGAGCCGCCGGAGAGGATGCCCTCCTCGCGAGCGAGCCGTCGCGCGACGAGGAACGAATCTCGGTCGGAGACGCGCACCCATTCGTCCACCACCTCGGGGTTCATCGTCTTCGGCCACGTGTCCTTGCCGATGCCCTCGACGAGGTACGGGTGCAGGTCGGACTCGTCCTTCGCCGTGTAGACGGAGCCCTCGGGATCGGCGCCGACGATGAGGACGTCCGGGTTGCGCTCCTTCCAGTACTTTCCGACGCCCGAGATCGTGCCGCCCGTTCCCACGGAGATCACGAGCGCGTCGATCTCCCCGCCGGTCTCCTCCCACAGCTCAGGGCCGGTGCCCTCGTAGTGCGCGGTCGGATTGGCCATGTTCGAGTACTGGTCGGGCTTGAAGGCGCCGGGGATCTCCTCGGCGAGCCGGTCCGAGACGGAGTAGTAGCTCTCCGGCGAGTCGTGCTCGACCGCGGTCGGGCAGATCACAACCTCGGCTCCGTACGCACGGAGCAGCGCGATCTTCTCCTGGCTCATCTTGTCGGGCATGACGAAGATGCAGCGGTAGCCCTTGATCGCCGCCGCGATCGCGAGACCGACCCCGGTGTTCCCCGACGTGGGCTCGACGATCGTGCCGCCCGGCTCGAGCTTTCCGTCCCGCTCGGCCGCCTCGATCAGCGGCAGGCCGATGCGATCCTTGAGCGAGCCGCCCGGCTCCAGGTACTCGAGCTTGGCGAGGAGCATCGGCCCGCCCGGCTTGCCGAGCTTCTGCAGGCGGACGATCGGCGTGCCGCCGACGAGCTCCAGCACGGTCGGGTAGTCGCGCGGCATCCCGGGCGAAACTCTAGTTCAGGGAATGGGGGTTGAGCACCGCGCGTTGCGAACGGCATGAACATCACAGTCATAGGCAGGGGAAACGTCGGTGGCGGCCTAGCCGCGCGCTGGCGCAAGGCAGGGCACGAGGTGCAGGAGCTCGGCCAGGACGGCGGAGACGCGTCGAGCGCCGACGCGGTGCTCGTCGCAGTCCCGTCCGGCGTGATCGGCGAAGCGCTCGGCAAGGTAAGCGGGCTCGAGGGCAAGGTCGTGATCGACGCGACGAATGCGTTCGGCGGCCGAAACGACGAGTTCCCGTCGCTCGCGCACGAGGTGAAGTCGCACACGAACGGGCCGGTGGCGAAGGCGTTCAACCTCAACTTCGCGAAGCACTACGACAAGATCGACGCGCAGCCGGAACGGCCGGCGAACCTGTTCGCGGCCGACGACGAGGCCCGCGAGATCGTGGAACAGCTGAGCCGCGACGCCGGCTACGACCCTGTTTACGCGGGCGGGCTCGACAACGCACGCGCCTTGGAGGACTTCCTCGGCCCGTTCTTCGCCTCGGATCAGGGGTTCTACAGGTTCTGGAAGGCCGCTTAGAGCGGAACCGCCGCCTCCGCTCCCTCCGGGATGTCTTTGTCCCGAACCAGGACAAGGGCGGCGACGACGCCCACGGCCGCGATCACGGTCGTGACGTAGAACGCCCACTGGAAGCCGCCGGTCAGCGCGACGGGCTGAGAGTCGCCTGCCTTGAAGAGCGTCTTCAGATGGCTCGTGTACACGGTCGAGGCGACCGCGACGCCGATCGCGCCGCCGACTTGCTGTGACGTGTTGATCAGGCCCGACGCGAGCCCTGCCTCGTAGGGCGCCACTCCGGCGAGCGCGGCGATCGTGACCGGGATGAACGAGAACGCGAGGCCGATCCCGGCGATGAAGAACCACGGCATCAAGTCGCTGACGTAGTGCCCGTGCACCGGGAGGTGCGTGTAACGGAGCTGCGAGATCGTGAGCAGCAGCAGTCCCGTCGCGAGGATCGGCTTCACGCCCACGCGCGTGACGAGCATCTGCGCGATCCCGGCGACCACGACGACGGTTCCCGCGGTTGCGAGAAAGGCCACGCCCGTCTGCAGCGCGGAGTAGCCGAGCACCTGCTGCAGGTAGAAGGTCAGCAGGAAGAACATCGCGAAGAGGCTGCCGGCAAGCAGGAAGCCGACGATGTTCGCTCCGGTCAGCGTGCGGAGACGGAAGATGCCGAGCCGCAGGAGCGGTGCCTTCACGTTCCCCTCGAGCCAGATGAAGATCCCGGCGAGGACGACGGACAAGGCCAGCAGCCCGATCGTGCGGGCGGACGCCCAGCCCACGAAGGGTGCCCGCGAGATCGCGTACACGAGGATGATCAGCGAGGCCGTGATCGTGACGGCGCCCCAGGCGTCGTAGCGGCGGTGCTCGACGTCCGCGTGGCTCTCGCGCACGAAGCGCGTCGTCAGCAGCAGCACGATCGCGCCGACCGGGACGTTGACGAAGAAGATCCACTCCCAGCCGAGGTATTTCGTCAGCACGCCGCCGAGCAGGACGCCGAACGCGGCGCCGCTTCCGGCGACCGCGCCCGAGAC
>JAWVDL010000318.1:0-8131 GCA_033857355.1 Gaiellaceae bacterium
CCTGCCGATTCAGGGCAGGCATGGAACTGAATGCGCTTTTGCGGCGCGCCGTCGAGCTCGGCGCCAGCGATGTCCATCTCAAGGTCGGCCGCCCGCCGATGCTGCGGCGCGACGGCGCGCTCGGCGCGCTCGAGGGTTACGAAGCGCTGACCAGCACGGAGCTCGCGCTGGCGCTCAACCAGCTCACGAACGCCTCGCCCGCGAAGCTCGAAACCTTCAACGCGGACGGCGACCTCGACCTCGCTTACCAGGACGAGGATCTGCCGCGCTTCCGCGTCAACGTCTTCCGGCAGCGCGGCGAGATCAGCTTCGCCTTCCGCGTCATTCCGAAGACGGTCCCGACCTTCGCCGACCTGAATCTCCCGCCGGGCGTCGCTCGGCTCGCCGAGGAGCACCGCGGCCTCGTGCTCGTCACCGGCGCGACCGGCTCCGGAAAGACGACCACCCTCGCGGCGGTGATCGATCACATGAACCGGACGCGGAGCCAGCACATCGTCACGATCGAGGATCCGATCGAGATCCTCCATCCCGACCACGGCTGCATCGTCAACCAGCGCGAGGTCGGGCTCGACACCGCCAGCTTCGGCCAGGCTCTGCGCCGCGCGCTTCGGCAGGACCCCGACGTGATCCTGATCGGCGAGCTCCGCGACGCCGAGACCGCGCAGACCGCGCTCCAGGCGGCCGAGTCGGGCCACCTCGTCCTCTCGACGATGCACACGGTCGACGCCGCCGAGACGATCGGCCGGATGATCGAGTTCTTCCCCGAGGCCAAGCAGCAGCAGATCCGGTCGATCATGGCCGGCGTCCTGCGCGGCGTGGTCAGCCAGCGGCTCCTGCCCAAGGTCGCCGGAGGTCGCGTTGCCGCCGTCGAGGTGATGGTCATGAACACGCGCATCGCGGACCTGATCCGCGACAACCAGGCGGAGAGCATCCCGGAGGCGATCGAGGACGGGGCCTTCTTCGACATGCAGAGCTTCACCAAGGCCCTGATCGACCACGTTCTCGTCGGGAACGTCGACCGCGAGGTGGCGGCGAACGCGGCCACCAACCGCCACGACTTCCTCGTCTCGCTCGACCAGGCGGTCAAGCAACAGGACGCCGACATCGCGAAGGCCGTGCAGCAGGCTCAGGAAGCCGCGAAGGCCGAAGTCGTTCCGGGTCTCCGGATCGCAGGCTCATGATCCTTCCCCGCGCTCGCACGATCGCGGCTGTCGCCCTCGCCGCCGGTCTCGCCGCGCTCGCAGGTGCTGCACAGGGCGGCTCGTTCGGGCCGACCGTCGCGCTGCCGAGCGCCGACGCGCCGAACGCCACAGGTTCGATCCAGGTCCCGGCGGCCTTCACGACTCGCCCGGCGGTCACGGACGTGCGCTCCGCGGACGAGCTCCAGTCGCTCTGGCATCGCGCGGGGGCCTCGTACGGCATCCCGTGGCAGGTGCTCGCCGCGATCAACAAGATCGAGTCGAACTTCGGGCGCAACATGGGCCCGAGCTCGGCCGGGGCCGTCGGCTGGATGCAATTCATGCCCGACACGTGGCTGCGCTGGGGCGTCGACGCGAACGGTGACGGTGTCGCCGATCCGTGGAATGCGGACGACGCGATCTACGCCGCGGCGCGCTATCTGGCCGCCTCGAACGGCGCAACCGACATCCGCTCCGCGGTCTTCTCGTACAACCATGCCGACTGGTACGTGAACGAGGTCCTCGCGCTCGCCCAGACGTTCGGTTCCGCGGGCTCCGACGCCACCTTCCAGCTCGACAAGAACCAGCAGTCGGTCGATGCGGCGCAGCAGTCGATCGTCGCGGTGAACCGGCGGCTCGTGCACGCGCAGGCCGAAGAGGCGCGCCTGGCGAAGGTGTACGGACGCGCGTTCGCACGCGTGAGCTCGGCAAAGCTCTTGTCGGATCGCCTCGCCTTGCAGCGGCGCGCGACACTGGCCGGGATCGCGCACGACAATGCGGCCGCGGAAGTTGCGCGGCTGAGCGGCGAGCTCGGCGCCCGCGAGAACGACCTCACCGCAGCGCGGCAGGCCGTCGCGACCACGCCGGCGACGAACGGCGTCTTCGGCGCTCCGACCGCCTCGGGCGACGGCTATGTCTTTCCGGTCGGCGGCGGCCCGTCGGTCGTCTCGGTAGGGCACACGCATCACGACTATCCGGCGGCTGACATCGCCGCTCCCGCGGGCTCGCCGGTCTACGCCCTCGCGGACGCGCTGATCGAGAAGGCCTGGCATACGCCCGACGCGCGCTGCGGCATCGGCCTGACGCTGCAGGCGAGCGACGGACAGCGCTGGACGTACTGCCACCTCGCCTACGAGGAGCCGCAAATCGTGGACGGCGCCACCGTGACCGCGGGCACGCTCGTCGGGCTCGTCGGCTCGACCGGTCACGCGACCGGTCCGCACCTGCATCTCCAGCTTCAGCCGGCCACGTCGTATCCCCAGATTCAACCCTGGTTCCAGTCGTTCGCGGGCACCGCGTTCCGCTGGCAGGACGCGGTCACACCGGGCGTGGACGGCCCTGCCGCGCCGCGTCGGACCGACGTCTTCGCGGTCGTCGGCGGCCCGCAAGCGCCTGCGCCCGACGGCGTAGTGGCCTTTACCCGATAGGGGCTTGACTTCTCCCGTGTTTGTGCCGAAAGAAAGCCTATGGCGGCCCGCTTAGTCTCAATCCTGCCTCGCTTTGCGATCGTCACGTTCGTGTTTCTGTTCGCGACGGCGGCGGTGACCTTCGCTGCCGGCAAGCAACTCAGCGCCAAGCCGGCGAAAAAGGCTGCTGCGACGGCCGTGGCTCCCCCGACTCTCGTGGTGCCCGACGTCCGCAAGCAGGCCTTCGTCTTCGCCAAGGGCTCGCTGGAGGACGGCGGCTTCGCCTGGCGCGTTGCCGGCTCCGTTCACGGCTTCGCCGCGAACACCGTCGCGGCCCAGAGCCCGGCGCCCGGCGTGCGCCTGATCGATACCGGCGCTCCGCTCGTCACCGTCACGCTTGCCCGCAACTCGCGGTACACGGAGCACGGCGCGCCCGAGGACGCCTCGCTCCTGCGAGGCACCAAGATCGAGCTGGCGGACATCCCCTCCACCCCGATCGTCCCCGCGCAGCCCGCACCCGCGAAGCCGGCGGCCAAGAAGGCCGTCCCGCTCGCGCCGCCCAAGGTCGTGCATCCCAAGAAGGCTCCGGCCGCGGCGCTCAAGCGTCCGCCCGCATTTGTGGTGCCCGGCGCTCGTAAGGAGCCGCTGGACGAGATGCCGCTGACCGACCGCGCGCGTCTCCTCGGGCGGTTCATCGACTCGCATCCGCGGCCCGCGAGCGCGAACGTCAAGCATTGGCTCTACCAGCACGAATGGATCGTCGTCGGCGCGAAGCTCGGCTGGTGGCACGGGGCGGAGGCGCTCCGGATCCTGATCCAGGACGACGCGAAGGCGCAGGCCCAGTGGGGGGTCGGCAGTCGCAGCGCGCAGGTCGCGCGGCGGGCACTTGCCGGGGTGGAGGCACGCACACGGTGAACCTGCGCTCGCAAAACGGATACAGCCTGATCGAGATGCTCGTCGTGATGAGCATCCTCGGCGTCGTCATGAGCGCGCTCACCGCGCTCTTCGTGCAGAGCTCGAACGCTCAGATCGACATGAACGCGCGCTTCAACGCGCAGTCTCACGCGCGGGTCGCGCTCGACCGAATGCGGAAGGACCTGCATTGCGCGACGTCGGCGACCAGCTCTTCCTCGACCTCGGTGACGGTGAGCAGCCCCTGCATCGCCGGTAGCGCTCTCACCTGGTGCACCGCGACGGTCTCCGGGCGAGTCCGCCTGATCCGCGTGGTCGGCGCATCGTGCGACTCCACCGCCGCGGCCTATGCGGACGACCTCGTCTCCGGCGAGACCTACTTCGCGTATCAGGGGCCCTCGACCCAGAGCCTCGCCGCGCTCTACGTCTGCATCCCGGTCAATCCGAAGAAGGGCGCCACGAAGGCGACCTACGCGCTGACGGGGACGATCGCCTTCCGAAACAGCATTCGGTCCGGCACCTTCGTCGCGGCGACGCCGCCGGTGTGCACATGATGCGGCGACTGAGAGAGCAGAGCGGCATGGTGCTCCCGATGGCACTCGGGATCCTGCTCGTCGTGGGGATCCTCACCGCGTCCGTCATCGACTACTCGGTCACGAACGGCCGCAGCGCGGTGGACTCGCATCAGCGCGTCGTCGCCTACGACGCCGCCGAGCAGGGGATGAACGACGCGCTCTCCGTCCTGTACAAGGCGAGCGACTTCCACTCCTCGAGCGCGCTGCCCGCGCGCTCGAACGTGAGCGTGGGCCAGAACACGACCTACTCGTACAGCGCGACCTTCGTCGACCCCGTCTGGACGATCACGTCCATCGGCACCGCGCCGAACAAGACCCAGGGTTCGCGGCCCGTGACCTGGACCATGAAGCGGTCGGTCCGGATCAGTCCGTCCGCCGGCCAGGGGGTCGACATCAGCGTGTGGAACTACATCTACTCGGACGCCCCGCCCGGCAACTGCCTCACCCTGTCGAACAACTCGACGATCGCGACGCCGTTCTACATCAGGGGCGACCTGTGCCTGAACAACAACGCGCACATGGATGCGAACACAACTTTCGGCTCGCTCTATCCCACCACGCCGCAGCTGCAGGTGGGCGGCAAGATCACGCTGGCGAACGGGGCCTACATCGGGACCTCGGCGGTGCGGCTGAACAAGGTGCAGACCGGAGTGGGCTGCGGCTCGACGCCGCACAATCCCTGCACCACGGCCGACAACGTCTGGGCGAACGCCTACAGCACGACGACCCCGGCCCTCACGAAGCCCGTGATCGACATGGCTACGTGGTACAAGGACGCGGCTCCCGGTCCGAAGCACGCTTGCACGTCCGGGACTTTCCCGGGGGGCTTCGACGGGAACACCACGCAGGACAACAGCCTCGGGACCGTCAACTTGACGCCGATCTCGGCGTACGACTGCAAGTTCGTCGACTCCGTCGGAAACCAGCTCGGTCGAGTCGCGTGGACGCCGGGAAGCCCGGGCACGCTCACCGTCTCGGGGACCCTCTTCTGGGACGGCAACCTGCTCTTCAATACCAGCGCGATCTACTCCGGCCGGGCGACGCTCTATTTCGCGGGCTCCATCGTGTTCAACAACTCGGCGTATCTCTGCGGGATCGCGGGCTGCACGTCCGCCTGGGACACGGCCTCGAACCTGATCGTCATGGTTGCTGGCTCGAACGCGCAGTCGCCGAGCTTCGCCTTCGACATGCAGAACAACGCGGTCTTCCAGGGCGCCTCGATGGCGGGCGGCGACTTCAACGAGACGAACAACGTCGGCGTCTGGGGATCGGTGATCGCGCACCAGGTGTTCATCGCGAACAACGCGAGCGACCACTACGTGCCGTTCGGACTCCCGGTGCCGGGGCAGCCTGCGCAGAGCGGCTTCACCGAGGCACTGACGCTGTCGCCGAACTCCTTCAGCGGCTGACCGCCCCTCAACCCGAGCGCCCGCCGCGCCGATAGGAGCGTCATGGACTTTGCGCTTGCGGCCTTCTTCCTAGCGCCCGGCCTTGCGGTCGGCAGCTTCCTGAACGTGCTCGCGGCCCGACTGCCGCTGCAGCGCTCGGTCGTGCATCCGCCCTCGGCCTGCATGTCCTGCGGGACCGAGATTCGCTGGTACGACAACGTGCCGCTGCTCTCTTACGTCCTCCTGCGCGGCCGGTGCCGCACTTGCGGGACGGGGATCGGCCTTCGCTATCCGGCCGTCGAGCTGACCACCGCGCTGCTCGTGGCGGGCTGCGTGCTCGCCTTCGGGCTCACCGCCGACGCCGCGGTCGCCGCCGTCTTTTGCATCGCCCTCGTCGCCGTCTCGGCGACCGATCTCGAGCACCGGATCATTCCCAACAAGATCGTCCTTCCGGCCGCCGTGGCCGTTCTCGCCGCGCAGACCGCCTTGCACCCGAGCCCCGAGTGGGCGCTCTGTGCGCTCGGCGCGTCGGGCTTCCTGTTCGTCGCGGCGCTCGCGTACCCGGCCGGGATGGGCATGGGAGACGTCAAGCTCGCGCTCCTCATGGGCGCGATGCTCGGCCGCACGGTCGGCGTTGCGTTGATGCTCGGAATGGTCGCCGCGCTGCTGCCTGGAATCGTCTTGCTGGCGAAGCACGGCCAGAAGGCCCGAAAGATGGGGATCCCGTTTGGACCCTTCCTCGCGGTCGGCTCGATCGTCGCGCTCTTCTGGGGACACGCGATTCTGGACGGCTATCTCGCCCTAATGGGGTAACCCGGTTCGGCAGAAAGTCCTAAGTACTTTCTGCTTTTCAGCCGATAACTCGTTCGAGGGATTGCCTTGAGCGAGTTCGACCCCCAGCAGCCGCCTGTCCTCCGCACGGTTGGAACCCCGGGCGAGACCCGCATGCCCGCGGACGCGCTGCAGCCGCACGCGAACGTCAACGCCACCGCAGAGCTCGTCGCCGACCTGCTCGCCGCGACCGGCCTGGTCGCCCCCGACAAGCTTGCGCTCGTCCGCGGCCGCGCAGGGGCCACCGGCTCGCTGGCGCAGGCGATCATCGACGAGGGCGTCGCTTCGAGCGACGGCATCGCACGCACCCTCGCTGCGCGCCACCAGCTTCCCCTGGTCGACCTTGCGGTCGCCGTGGTCGAGGACGAGGCCGCGAAGCAGATCGCGCTCCACGTGCTCGAGCGCACCGTGGCTGTTCCCTACGCCATCGTCGACGGCCAGCTGCACGTTGCGATCGCCGATCCCGCCAACATCCACGGCATCGACGAGCTGCGCCTGGCGACGCGGCTTCCGATCTCGCTCGCGGTCGCGTCACGCGACGACATCCAACTCGAGATCCGGCGGCTCACCCGCGCGTCGGAGGCCTTCGGCGCTCGAGCCGTCCTCGACGAGGAGGCCGCAGCCCTCGAAGCCGAGGAGGACGAGAACGACGACCTGGAGGCCGACGACGGGATCTCGGACGCGCCGCTCGTCCGGCTCGTCAACTCCGTGATCTTCCAGGCCGCCGAGGACGGGGCCTCCGACATCCATTTCGAGCCCCAGGAGGACTCGCTGGCCGTGCGTTTCCGCATCGACGGCGTCCTGCAGGAGGTTCAGCGGATCCCGAAGCGGATGGCCGCCGGCGTGACGACCCGCCTGAAGGTGCTTGCGAAGCTCGACATCGCCGAGCGCAGGAAGCCCCAGGACGGCCGCATCTCGCTGAACGCCGCCGCGGCGGGCCGCACGCTCGACGTCCGTGTCGCGACGCTGCCGACCGTCGAGGGCGAGTCGGTGGTCATGCGTCTGCTCGACAAGTCGAGAAGGGCGCCGACCCTCCAGGAGCTCGGGCTCTCGGAGTCGATGCAGTCGACGCTGACCGACCTCGTCTCGCGTCCGACCGGCGCACTCCTCGTCACAGGGCCGACCGGTTCCGGTAAGTCGACGACGCTCTACGCGGCGCTGACGCAGATCAACCGTCCGGAGATCAACATCATCACCGTCGAGGATCCGGTCGAGTACCGGCTCCCCGGCGTCAACCAGGTCCAGATCAACCAGCGCGCGGGGCTGACCTTCGCGACCGCGCTGCGCTCGATCCTGCGTTCCGACCCCGACGTGGTGATGGTGGGTGAGATCCGGGACGGCGAGACCGCCAAGATCTCCATCGAGGCTGCGCTCACGGGTCACTTCGTGCTCTCCACGCTGCACACCAACGACGCGCCGGGTGCGCTGACGCGTCTGCAGGAGATGGGCGTCGAGCCGTTCCTCGTCGGCGCGGCCGTCACCGGCGTGCTCGCCCAGAGGCTGGCCCGAAAGCTCTGCACGCACTGCTGCGAGATGTACCAGCCTTCCGTGGACGAGCTGTTGAAGGCGCGCGTCTCGCCCGAGGTCGCCGCGGCGTCCGACGGGATGGCCTTCTATCGCAAGCGCGGCTGTCCCCGCTGCAGCCAGACCGGCTACAAGGGCCGGATCGGCGTCTATCAGCTGCTCGCGATGAGCGAGCAGCTCGAGGCGCTCGCCGTGCAGAAGGCGAGCCGCGAGGACATCGAGCGCGCGGCGATCGAGGAAGGCATGCGCACCCTCTGGGACGACGGCATCGCGAAGGTCTCCGCCGGCCTCACCTCGATCGAAGAGCTCGCCCGAGT
>JAWVDL010000319.1:0-6036 GCA_033857355.1 Gaiellaceae bacterium
TACCTGGATGTCGCGGGGCAGTCACCATATTCCGAGCGTGCACTCGCGACCCTGAAAGACCTTTCGGACAACGCTCGAGCGCTGGCCCAACTTTCGACCGGCGCCACCCGATGAAGCTCGGGCCCGAGATCCGTACCGAGATGACCCACGGCTGGAAGTGGCTGAGCGCAGCTCTAGGTCCAGCGTTCATCAAATACGAACGAGACCTTACTGCTGAAGGATTGACGAAACCCGGATACATCGGGGATATCGATGACGCGGGGCCGGGAAAAGTAGTAGTCGTGATTCCGGCACACAACGAGGCGGGACTCCTCGGGGAGGCGCTGGAGTCGCTCGCGGCCCAGACAAGAATCGCCGATGAGGTAGTCGTCATCGCCGATCGCTGCAGCGACCTCACGAGTCAGGTTGCCGTTGCTCACAGCGCCACTGCAAGGCTAACGATTCAAAATCATGACAACAAAGCAGGGGCGCTCAACCAGGCACTCACTCACCTTCTGCCGCGCCTATCCGACAACGACGCAGTGTTGATGATGGACGCGGACACCACGTTGTCGCCGACCTTCATCTCGGAGGCGACATGGCGTCTACGCGAGCCAAAAGGACACCGCGCGCAAGTCGGTGCCGTCGGCGGCGTCTTTCTCGGTCATCCCGTGCGTGGCTTTCTCGCCCATATCCAAAACAACGAGTATGTCCGGTACGCTCGGGAGATCGGTCGCCGTAAGGGCCGCGCAGACGTCCTCACTGGCACCGCGACGCTGTTCTCGGCGAGCGCTCTCCGCGCGGTCGACCGCGCTCGCTCCAGCGGCGAGTTGCCGCCGAGCACAGGGATCTATGGGATCGACGCGCTGACCGAAGACAATGAGCTAACGCTCGCGCTCAAGCACGTCGGCTACCGCTGTGTCTCGCCAAAGGCGTGCCTATCCGGCACTGAGCTGATGCCGACAATGGCGCGCCTGTTCCATCAACGTTTGCGGTGGCAACGGGGCGCTCTCCAGAACCTTTCGGCGTATGGATTTACGCGTCACACGTTTCCCTACATCGGGCGACAACTCATGACCTACGCGGCCGTAGCCTTTGTGCCGTTCTTCCTCACCACCTTGATCTACACCTTGCTGAGCACGGGTTCAGTTCACTGGTCGTGGTTCTGGATCTTCGTGACTTGCTTCGTTCTCTTCGAACGAACATGGTCTGTGAAACGAGGCGGCTGGCGGTCCGTCCTTCTTGCCGGCCTGGTTCTGCCTGAGGCCATTTACGACCTCTTCCTTCATTGCGTCTACGTCAAAGCCTTGACCGAGGTCGCGATGCGCGCGCGTGGAACGTGGGATCACGCAGAACCCGCCGAACTCGTCGGTGCGCGATCGTGGCGAGCTCGTTGGACGCGGGTCGCCGGGCCCGTCTACGCGGGAGCGCTTCTCGCCGTTGTCGTCGGACTGGCTCTCGTCTGCGTGGCGATCAATGTTGCCTGGCCGGTGACTTCCGGCCTCGTTCTTGCGGGAGCGGCGCTCGCCGGTTTACGCCTCAGCGGCCTCGACCCGTTCGGCCTTCGTCTTGGCACAGGAGAGCCGGCCAAGGCGAGGCGCTTAGTGCGGGCCTTGAGTCCTCAAGGCTTTGGAGGCCTGAGTGTTCCCGTCGACGCTCTGGCAACCTTGGGTGGAGAAGGCACTCATCACTATTTGAGCGGCGGGGCGGGACTTCGGAACGAACGAGTGACCCTTTCAGCCTCGGCCCGACTCTCAAGACAGGCGACGACCGCCTGGCTGACGGAAAGCCGTCGGACGCAGCGCGCAGGCGGGCTGATCCTTGGTTGATGCCAGAAAAACAGCGTTTCTGCGGCCCATGCTAGCTCGGGGCCTCTTCGCGGCACCTTCGTGCTGCAAACGCAATATCGAGAGACGCCTGGTCTGGGCCGCGACGGCAAAATCCTTGTCGCCCCGCTACAGGCACGACGCCTCCCGAAGAACTGGAGGCGACACGTGGCACCCATAAACGACGGGACCGCTCGAACCAACGATGAGATCCAGGCGCTCGACCGCGCGCAACAGGGACTCGCCGATCAAACGGCGCGACTCTCGCAAACGCAGAAGCAGCAGATCGCCGCCGCCGAAGCGAAGCTCGACGCTGCTCCAACCGCGAACAGCGGACCGGACGGCGGCCTGGGCGAGTTGCCGAAGGCGCCGACGGGCATCAGCGGACTCGACGAGGTGACGGGCGGCGGGCTGCCGCGAGGGCGGCCGACGCTCGTTTGCGGCCCGGCAGGTTGCGGCAAGACGCTTCTCGCCACGGAGTTCCTGTTCCGCGGCATCACCCAGTTCGACGAACCGGGCGTGTTCGTGGCGTTTGAGGAAACCGCCGACGACCTCGTCGCCAATGTCGCGTCACTGGGCTTCGACCTCGCCAAGGCCGAGAGAGATGGCAAGCTCGTCATCGATCACGTCAGCGTGAGTCGTGGCGAGATGGAAGCCACCGGAGACTGGGACCTCGACGGGTTGTTCCTGCGCCTCGGCGCCGCCATTGACGCGGTCGGGGCCAAGCGGGTCGTTATCGACACGATCGAAACCCTGTTCGGGGCGTTCTCGAACACCGCCATCCTTCGCTCCGAGCTCCAGCGCTTGTTCGGCTGGCTCAAAGAGCGGGAGATCACCGCGGTCATCACCGGCGAGCGAGGCGACGGGACGCTCACTCGCTACGGCATCGAGGAGTACGTCTCGGACTGCGTGATCGTCCTCGACCACCGTGTCACCGAGCAGACGTCGACCCGACGGCTGAGGATCCTCAAATACAGGGGCTCGCTCCACGGGACCAATGAGTACCCGTTCCTCATCGGCGACTCTGGTGTGTCGGTCCTACCCATCAGCACGCTGGGTTTACGACACAGCGTGTCCAAAGAACGGGTGTCCACAGGCGTCGCCCGCCTCGACTCCATGCTCGGTAAGGGTGGCTTCTACAAGGGAAGCACCGTCCTTGTCAGCGGCACCCCGGGCACCGGAAAATCGACTTTGGCAGCGCAGTTCTGCGACGCCGCCTGTAGGCGCGGCGAGCGCGCCATGTACTTCGCATTCGAGGAATCCGAGTCGGAAGTCATTCGGAACATGTCCTCTGTCGGTGTCGATCTCAGGCAATGGGTCGATGCCGGCCTGCTGCAGTTCCACTGCTTCCCCAGCATGGGCCTCGAGGCGCACCTGTTCACGGTGCAGAAGCTCGTCCGCCAGTTCAAACCTGCCGTCGTAGTCAAGGACCCGATCTCGAGTCTCCTGCGCGCCGGAACCGGGGCCGACGTGGCGGCGATGCTGACCCGTCAGGTCGGCTTTCTGAAATCGAACGGCGTGACCTCCCTCTTCACCAGCCTGAACTCCCACACAGAGCCTGGCCGGCAAGACCAGCAACTCGCTTCTCTCGTCGACACCTGGATCCATGTCCAGAGCATGGTCGGCAACGGGGAACACAACCGAACTCTGTACGTCCTCAAGTCCCGCGGGATGGCGCACTCCAACCAGATCCGCGAGTTTCTGCTCACCAACGAAGGGATTGAACTGGCCGACTTCTACGTGGGCTCTGAGGGGGTGCTCACCGGCTCGGCCCGTCAGGCTCAAGAGGCGCAGGAACAGTCCGATGGGAGAGTTCGTTTGGACGACCTCGAGCAACGCCGAGTCAGTCTCGAACGGCAGCGTGAGTCGGTCGAGGCGCAGACAGCGGCTTTGTGGCGAGAGTTCCAAGACGAAGCGGACATCGTCGGAGTTCTGCTCAGCCGTGGTTCGGGAGGTGTCGAAGGTCGAGCTGGGCGGCGAGCCGCGCAGGGCCTGCTTCGCCGAGCCGACTCTGACACGCGCGATCACAAGGGATATCCGGCCGATATCCGCCTGCCATGAGCGCCTATGAAACTTCCGAAATCGGGATCTCGAGGGGGGGCCAGTACTGGCACTTATGCCTCTATGTCGCCGGCCAATCGGCGAAGTCTCTCGACGCGCAGGCCAATCTGACGAGGCTGTGCGAAGAGCACGTGCACGGGCGCTATCAGATAGAGGTCATCGACTTGGTTGAACACCCAGCTCTGGCTCGAAGCGAAGACATACTCGCGACCCCAGCGCTTATCCGCCGCCTTCCGGAGCCGGTGCGGAAGTTCATCGGTGACCTCTCCAACCCTGAACGCATGCTGGTCGAGCTTCGCCTTCGGTCGTCGCAGTGACGTGCTAGCCCGCAGCTCAGCCGGCGCAGAGCCCGTTGGCGCTTGTGGTCGTCCCCGTCTACCAACCATCTACCAAGACAGGCGGGAGCCAGCCGGACTGTGGGCACTCCAGGTCTCTACAGGGTCGGGAGGGTCTAGGCAGGTTTCTGTCGGAGGCGGCTTCTTGCCCGGCTTCCTCGTGGCAGAAAGCCTTGCGAGGCGCGCAGTGCGTCGAGTATCCGCCGCAGGATTGTAGGCTCCGGGGGTGGCCGGCCTCGTCGGGCGAGAGCCTGAGATCGCCGTGATCGAGAACTTCCTGGCTGCGGATGAAGCCGGCTTCGCAGCGCTCGAGCTCGTCGGCGAAGCGGGGATCGGCAAGACGACGGTATGGCAGGCTGCGGTGCGACGCGGGGACGAGCTGGGTCTTCCGGTCCTGTCGGCGCGGCCTGCCGAGTCGGAGTCGCGACTCTCGTTCGCGGGCCTGACCGACCTCCTGGTCACCGTCCCCCCGGATGTTCTCGGGACGCTGCCTGCGCCTCAGGCGGAGGCACTCGATGTCGCCCTTCTCCGGGTCGGTGTCAGTCGTCCGCCCGGACGCCGGCTCGTCGGAACCGCGCTTTTGTCCGTGCTCCGCGAGCTCACCTCGGGTGGCCCGGTGCTCGTCGCGGTCGACGACGCACAATGGCTGGACCCGCCCTCGGCCTCGGCTCTCGAGTTCGCGCTGCGGCGCCTCGACGACCGGCCCGTACGCCTGATCGTGTCCCGCCGCGCGGATGCGAGCCGTCCGGACTTCGTCGGTACCCGCTTGCGCCGGCTCGAAATCGGGCCGCTCTCGGCCGCCGCGCTCCAACGAATCGTCAGCGAGCGGCTCGGCGTCACGTTTTCGCGCCCGACGCTCGTGCGCCTCGCCGACGCATCGCGCGGCAACGCGTTCTTCGCGCTCGAGATCGCGCGTCTCCTCGCCCTGGGTGACATGCAGCCGACGGCGGGGCGTCTGCCGGTGCCTGACGATCTCCGCTCGCTGGCAGCAGACCGGGTGTCGTCGCTTCCGGCGGTGACACGCGACGCGCTCCTGCGAGCCGCGGCACTTGCGCATCCCGACATCACCGCGGTCGATATCCGAGCGCTCGCGCCTGCCGAGGAAGCGGGCCTGGTCTCGATCGGCGCGGACGGCGTGATCACGTTCACGCACCCGCTTTTCGCGTCGGCCGTCTATGGCTCGGCGTCGGCACGGGCCAGGGCCGATGTGCACCGTGCCCTCGCCGACGTCGTCGACGACGCTGAGCAACGCGCTCGTCATCTGGCGCTCGCGTCGACGGTTCCGGACGCCACGACCGCGCGCGCGCTCGAGTCGGCCGCCCAGACCGCACGTGCGCGGGGCGCACCCGATGCGGCCGCAGAACTCGTCGAGCTCGCGCTGCAGCTCACACCCACAGGGAGCCCCTCTCTCACGAGCCTGCGACTCGAGCTTGCGGATCACCTCTACCTCGCCGGTGACTTCCAGCGCGCGGCCGAGGTGCTCGAGGAACTCGTGGAGACGCTTCCCGAAGGCGACGCTCGCGCCCGCGCGTTGCTGTCCCTGGCGGAGATCGACTACTGGCGCCACGGCGAGTCGGCGGCCGTTCGCCTCGAGGAGCGCGCGCTACGTGACGCCGCCGACCCGCTGCTGCGCGCGCGCCTGCTCGCCTCGATCGCCATGCACGCGGCGACGCGCGACCTGCCGCGAGCAGCCGAAGCGGCGCGGGGATCGCTCGAGATCCTGGGGGCTCACGCGGATGCAGACCCGGCGCTGATCGCAACTGCGTTGTCGGCACGAGTCCGCGCCGACCTCTTCCTCGGCCACGGTCTCGACCGCGATGCGGCGGCGCGTGCGT
>JAWVDL010000320.1:0-5532 GCA_033857355.1 Gaiellaceae bacterium
GGCGCAGCGTCGTCGTCTTGCCCGAGCCGGAGGGCCCGAGCATCGTGAAGAACTCGCCGCGAAGGATCTCGAGGTCGATTCCGGCGACCGCGACGACCTCGCCGTAGGCGCGCCGGACGCCGCGAAGCCCGACGTCCACCTCCGCAGCCGGCGCCGCCGCGGAGGTCTCGCTACCTGCCTCGCGCACCCGCGTCGCCAAGCGACTCCTCCAGCAGGTCGAGCCCGCGGGCGAGCTCCTCGTCCGAGATCGTGAGCGGGACGAGGATGCGGATCACGTTGCCGTAGAGCCCGCACGAGAGCAGGACGAGCCCGCGCTCGCGAGCCGCAGCGGTGATCGCGGACGCCAGCGTGGGGGAGGGCTCGGCCAGCTCGAGCGCGAGCATGGGCCCGAGTCCGCGCACCTCTCCTTCCAAGTCACAGTCTGTTACTAAGTCTTCGAGGCGCCGGCGGATCGTGGTGCCGATCTCCTCGCTGCGGGCGCGGAACTCGGGTTTCGCGACCTCGTCGAGCACTGCGATCGCGGCGGCGCAGGACAGCGGGTTGCCGCCGAACGTGCCACCGAGACCGCCCGCCGGAACGGCGTCCATCACGTCGGCGCGGCCGGTCACGCCTGCGAGCGGGAGCCCGCCGCCGAGCGACTTGCCCGAGACGAGCAGGTCGGGCTCGACGCCGTAGTGCTCGATCGCCCAGACGGGACCCGTCCGGCCGATGCCCGATTGCACCTCGTCGTCGACGTAGAGGATCCCGTGACGCTCGCAGATCTCCTTCAGCCGCCGCGGGAAGTCGTCGGGCATCGGGATGAACCCGCCCTCACCCTGCACCGGCTCCAGCACCACGCACGCGACACGCTCGGGCGACACGTCCTGCTTGAACAGGAGCTCGAGCCCGCGGATCGCGTCGTCGGAGGAGACGCCGCGGTAGGGATAGGGCGCCGGAGCCCGGTAGACCTCGGGCGCGAACGGCCCGAAGCCGTCCTTGTACGGGACGACCTTGGAGGTGAGCGCCATCGTGAGCGTCGTCCGTCCGTGGAAGGCGCGGTCGAAGGCGATCACCGCCGGGCGCCCGGTGGCGACCCGCGCGATCTTGACCGCGTTCTCGATCCCCTCGGCGCCCGAGTTCAGGAGCACCGACTTGGTCTCGGCACCGCCGGGCCACAGCTCGGACAGCCGCCGGCAGACCTCGACGTACGGCTCGTACATCCCGACCATGAAGCACTGATGCAGGTAGCGGTCGACCTGCTCGTGGATCGCCGCCGCGGCGAAGCCGTGACCCGTGTTCTGACAGCCGAGCCCGCCGGCGAAGTCGACGTACTCCCGGCCGTCGACATCCCAGAGGCGCGCCCCTTCGGCGCGCTCGACCACGAGCGGCGGCGTGGCGATTCCGCGGGCCACCCAGCGCTCGCGCGCCGCCGCGACCCGCTCGCTCGCGGTCTCCTGCGTGGTCGCCACTACTTGTACGCCGCGAGGATCTCGCTCGCGGCGCGCTCGCCGGTGTCGACCGCGCCGTTGAGATAGCCCTGGAAGTCCTGCGACGTGTGCTCGCCGGCGAAGTGGCACGTCCCCTGGATTGCGCTCTCCATGCCGGAGAACTTCGTGTACTGCCCGACCTTCCAGTACGAGTACGAGCCCTTCGTCCAGGGATAGCCCTGCCAGTAGTCGATCGTGGCGCGGCCGTTCCACTTCGCCTTGATCCCGGGCAGGACCGGCTCGATCTGGTTGAGAAACTGCTGCGCCCGCGACGCCGGCGTGCCGCTGCCGAAGCTCGCGCCGACCGTGCCGCCGGTGTAGTCGACGAGGATCCCGGAGGCGCCGGGCTGCGCGCGGGTGACGTCCCAGGTGTTCTGGTAGCCGGTGTCGGCGTAGGTGTTGCCGTTGTTGCCGAGCGTGTTCCAGTGGCGGCTCGAGAACTGGACGTGGAGCTTGGAGTTCGTCCCCATGCCGAGCTCGTCGATCGCCGTGACCTTGAGGGGATCGAAGTTCGCCTTCTTGAAGTCGACCCCACGCAGCATCGAGAACGGCAGCGCGAGCACGACACGGTCCGCCGTCACGGTCTTCGTCGTCGAGCCCTGCTTGAAGGTCAGTGTCCAGGTGGACCGGCTGCGGTCGGACGCGATCGCGACGAGCTCCGAGCCCATCGTGATCTGCCCGTTGAGGAGCTTGCCGAGCGCTTCCGGGATCTGATCGTTGCCGCCGGTGACGTGGTACTTCTCGTTCGACTTGCCGAAGACCTGGAACTGCCCCTGGCCGACGTAGCCGAGGAGGTAGATCAGGTTCAGCGCGCTCTGCTGCGAGCACTCGGCGCCGTACTCGATGTTGTAGGCGATGTCGAGGATCCGGCCGAGCTTCGACCTGGATCCGCCGTTCGGACACGTTTCGTCGAGCCACTGGATGATCGACATCGCGTCGAGCTCACGGCCGCGCTGGGTCGAGAGGTTCCAGAGGGTCGGGTAGCTCGCGGCGACCGTGTCCTTGTGCAGCTTCTGGTAGATCCCGTTCAGGTCGGTCGCGAGCTGTGTGTAGGGGTAAGGGGCACCGTCGAGCCAGAAGAAGTCCTCCGTGCCGTTCTGCTCGGCCGTGAGGAGGTTGTCGAGCCTGAAGCCGAGCTCTTGCGTGAGCTGGCGCATGGCCGTGTGGCCCTGGTCGATCAGCTCGCCGCCGTGCTCGGCCACCTGTCCGTCGGCCCACGTCCCGCTCGAGCCGCGGTAGCTCCAGCAGCGCCCACCGATCCGGTTGGAGGCCTCGTAGACCTGGGCGACGTAGCCGGCCTGCTTGAGGCGGTAGGCGGCCGTGAGCCCGGCCAGCCCCGCGCCGACGACGACGATGCGTGGCGCGGCCGCGCCGTAGGCGGCCTTGGCGAAGCGTCCTGCGCTCGAGGCCCCGGCGAACGCGATTCCCGCGACCGCTCCTCGCTTGATCAGCTCGCCGCGCGTCACACGCTGCTCGGCGACGCTCGCCATCGCGTCCTCGACTCGCTGCGCCAACGGTGTGCGTGCCATCTAGAACCCTCCCCTGGTGGACGAGGTCACATTCGCGCATTACTCGCGCAGTTTCAAGCTGCGTCGTTGACGAAATGCGCGGACAGTGGTACGTATCGATGCGCATTGCGCAGATCCGCCGCCCAGCCGGTTGCCGCGGTGTCGCCCGACGGTCGCCGCGGTCCCGTCCGGTCGCTGCGGCAGATCGACGAGCTCGACCGCAGCATCATCGTCGCCCTCCAGGCCAACGGCCGGGAGTCGTTCCGCGGCATCGCGGCGCAGCTCGGGGTCGCCGAGGCGACCGTCCGCGCGCGCTACGCAAGACTCGTCGCCGACGACATTCTGCAGGTCGTCGGCGTCACGAACCCGCTCGGTATCGGCTTCGACGGGATGGCGATGGTCGGCGTCAAGACCTCCGGGGCGCCCGAGCCCGTCGCCGACGAGATCGCCACCTGGCAGGAAGCCGACTACGTCGTCGTGACCGCCGGCCAGTTCGACCTCCTGGTCGAGGTGGTCTGCACGGATCGGCGCGAGTTGCTCGATCTCACCAACCGGATGCGCGCCCTCGACGGCGTGCTCTCGACCGAGACGTTCCTGTACCTGCAGATGTGCAAGCAGCTCTACGACTGGGGCACGGGCCCGACCTAGTGCGGCCGACGCTTCCGTCCTGGTGGCTCGAAGAGGCCCGCGCGTGGGAGGGCGACGCCGTGCCCGCGCCGCCGCTCGAGGGCGAGGTCGAGGCCGACGTTGCGATCGTGGGGGCGGGCTACACGGGTCTGTGGACGGCGCTCGCGGTGCGCGAGCGCGACCCTTCGGCACGCGTCGTCGTGCTGGAGGCCGACGAGGTCGGCTATGGGCCCAGCGGGCGAAACGGCGGCTTCTGCCACGGTTACTGGAGCGAGCTCGCGCACCTGCGCCACGCGTTCGGCGACGACGGCGCGCTCGCGGTCGCTCGCGCCGGGGCGAAGATCGTGCCCGCGATTCGGGCCTGGACGGAGGAGCGCGGCGCGGACGTCTGGTTTCGGGAGGGCGGCCTGCTCAAGGTGTCCGCGGCGGCCGCGCAGGATTCCGCGCTCGCCGCGCCCGTCGAGGCCGCCCGAGCGCTCGGGGTCTCCGACGAGGCGGAGCCGCTCTCGCCGGACGAGCTCGGGGCGCGTGTGCGCTCACCGCGCTTTCGTGCCGGGGTCTGGTTTCGCGACTGCGCCACGGTGCAGCCGGCGCGGCTGGCGCGCGCGCTGCGCGCGGCGGTCGTCGAAGCAGGGATCGCCCTCCACGAGCGCTCGCCGGTCGAGCGTCTCGGCTCGAATGAGCTCGTCACGCCGCGAGGACGCGTGCGGGCACGCGACGTCGTGCTCGCCGTCAATGCGGCGGCGACCGGCTGGAAGCCGCTCGCCGGAGCGCTCACGAACTTCGGGAGCTACGTCGTCCTCACCGAGCCCGTGCCCGAGCTGCTCGAGGAGATCGGCTGGACCGGCGGCGAGGCGATCATCGACTCGCGGATGTTCCTGCACTACTTCCGCACGACGCCGGACGGGCGCGTCCTGATGGGCAGCGGCTCGGGCGCGGTCGGCTACCGCGGCCGGATCGACGCGCGGTTCAGCGGCGACGAGGCGGCGGCAGCGCGGGCCGAGCGCGGTCTGCGGGAGCTGCTCCCGGCGCTCGCGGACGTCGAGGTCGAGCGCGCCTGGGGAGGCCCGATCGACGTCTCGGGAGACCATCTGCCGTTCTTCGGCAGCGTCGGCCGCGTCCACTACGGCGCCGGCTACTCCGGCCACGGCGTCGGACCGAGCTGGCTCGGCGGCCAGATCCTCGCCTCCCTAGCCACCGGGCTCCAGGACGAATGGACGGCCCTGCCGCTCACGAACCGCAAGCTTCCGAGGCTCCCACCTGAGCCCTTCCGTTACCTCGGCGGCCGCGCCATCCGCGCCGCGATCATGGCGACCGAGGAGGCCGAGGAGGCGGGCCGCGTCGCGCCGCTTCCGGTCCGCGCGGTCGCCGGGGTCCCGGCGAAGATCGGACTGCGGGTCGGAACCCGGTGAGCGCCACAGAATCCGACATCCGGCTCGAGGGCGTGACGAAGCGCTTCGACGACGTCGTCGCCGTCGACGACCTGTCCCTGGACATCGAGCGCGGGAGCTTCTTCGCCCTGCTCGGCCCGTCGGGCTGCGGGAAGACGACGACGCTGCGGATGATCGGCGGCTTCGAGGAGCCGAGCGCCGGCACGATCTACCTCGGCGACCGCGACGTCACCGGCCTGCCCTCGTACAAGCGAGACGTCAACACGGTGTTCCAGAGCTATGCGCTCTTCCCGCACCTGTCGATCTTCGACAACGTCGCCTTCGGCCTCCGCCGCAAGGGCGTCCGGGGAGCCGAGCTCGACCGACGTGTCGGTGAGGCCCTCGAGCTCGTCGACCTGACCGGGATGGAGCGGCGCAAGCCGAGCCAGCTCTCGGGCGGGCAGCAGCAGCGCATCGCGCTCGCCCGCGCGCTTGTGAACCGTCCTCGCGTCCTGTTGCTCGACGAGCCGCTCGGGGCGCTCGACCTCAAGCTCCGCAAGC
>JAWVDL010000321.1:0-3600 GCA_033857355.1 Gaiellaceae bacterium
ACGGCGTCGCGGCGCGTACGGGCCGCCAGCTGCTGTTCGTCGACCAGCCGTTCGACAACCACAACGGCGGCCAGCTCCAGTTCGGGCCTGACGGGTGGCTGTACGTCGGCATGGGCGACGGTGGCTCGGGCGGCGATCCCGGGAACCGCGCGCAGAACCTCGGCAGCCGCCTTGGGAAGCTCCTGCGGATCAACGTGAACACCAAGCGTCCCGTCGTGCAGGTCGTGGGCTATGGCCTGCGCAATCCGTGGCGCTTCTCATTCGACCGTCGCGGCGGCGATCTCTACATCGGCGACGTCGGCCAGAACGCGTGGGAGGAGATCGACCACACGCCGCGCTCGAGCCCGGGCCTCGAGAACTACGGCTGGCGCGTCTTCGAGGGCACGCATCGCTATCAGCAGGGCCAGCAGCCCTCGGGCCCGGGGAAGCTCGTGATGCCCATCGCCGAGTACCCGCACAGCCAGGGCTGCTCGGTGACCGGCGGCTACGTCTACCGCGGCGCGTCGGTCGCGGCGGCGCAGGGTCGCTACTTCTATGGCGACTACTGCAGCGGCCGGATCTGGAGCCTGCGGGCTGCGGCCGGCGCCGCGACCGACGTGCGCGCGGAGAGCCTCCACGTCGGCAACCTGACGTCCTGGGGCGAGGACGCGCGCGGTGAGCTGTACGCCGTCTCCGGCAGCGGGACGATCTACAAACTCGCCGGCTAGCCGGATCCGCGACGCCGCACGTTCGGCGCCTGCTGGCCGAGCGCGGCAAACGCGAGCGCCTGCATCGACTCGGTGAGTGTGGAGAGCTCGCGCGCGACGCGGAGCAGGCCGTCCTGCGTGTCGAGCTTGCGGTTGATCCCGCGCACCTCGGCGGTCAGGGCGTCTAGGCGCTCGAGCAACGCGTCGAGCTGGCGGTCGTCGAGGGGCTTTCGCTCCACGTCACGGATGGTACTGGCGCGTTCGCAGGTAGATCGCGATCCCCGTCAGCACGCCGGCGGCGTCGATCGCCACGTCGAGCGGCGCCGCGTGCCGGCCGCTGACGAAGTGCTGGTGCAGCTCGTCGCTCGCCGCGTAGGCGACCGCCAGGAGCGCCGCCGCAACGGGACGGCCGAGGGCACGCAGGAGCAGCGCGGCGAGGATCCCGTACTCCGTCGCATGCGCGAGCTTCCGCAGGATGAGATCCCAGGTCCCGAGCCCCGTGCTGAGGTGCGGGATCGACGAGAAGACGAAGATCACCGCGGCCCACGCGACGACGGGTAGCCAGAGAGAAACGAGTCGCGAACGCGCCACGACGGCATGCTAGGCTCGCGCCCACATAACCGGTGAGCGGTCAGGGAACTCCGGTGCAAGACCGGGACGGTCCCGCCGCTGTAAGGGGAGTTGCTCCCGCGCCACGCAAAGCCACTGGCTTCGGCTGGGAAGGCGGCGCGAGAGGGAGCCCCGAGTCAGAAGACCTGCCGTTCGCCGAGAACTCGAACCCCTCGCGGAAGGGAGGATTCGTTGCTTCACCGTTCTCGGGTACTCGTCGCCTCGATCTTCGTGGCGCTCCTCGCGGCTCCCGCCGCCCTCGCCGTCGACGTGCACGTCCGCGTCGAGGGCAAGACGACGACCATCTACGGCGCCGCTCAGCCGATCCTCGCCGTGCCGGCAACCGCTCTCGACGCGCTCGAGACGGCGAGCAACATCGGTGAGTTCTATTACCACGTCCGCAGCGCCTCCTTCGGGAACTACGTCGACCAGATCGGGCGCTATCCGGCCGCCGGCAACGCGGGCTGGGTCTTCAAGGTGAACGGCGCGCTTCCGCCGGTCGGCGCGGATGCGGTCCAGCTCAAGAACCGAGACGTCGTCCTCTGGTACTACGCGGAGTTCGACGCACAGGGAGCCGGCCCCATGACGCTCGACCTGCAGCGGGTCGGGAAGAGCTGCTACCAGGTCTGGCAGCAGGACGACCAGGGCAAGCGAACGCGCGCTGCGGGGTCGATCCTCACGATCGGGCCGCGGAAGATCGGGACGTCGCACGGGCGCGCATGCGTCAAGCGGCCGCACGGGCTCGTCCGGGCGATTCGCGCCGGGTCGGTCCGCTCGCAAGCGGTCAGGTGAGACTTGGAATTGTCGCCGCCTGCGTCGCCGCGCTCCTGTCCGGCTGCGGCGCCGGCGGCGGCGGAGGAACGGCGCAGGTCTGGATCACCCGCGACCGCGGGCAGCACGTGTTGGCCGTGCGGACGGTGCCGGCCGGCCTCACGGGCATGCAGGCGCTCGACCGCGTGGCCAAGATCACGACCCGCTACGGCGGGCGTTTCGTCCAGTCGATCGACGGCGTCGAGGGCAGCCTCTCCGCGCGGCGGGACTGGTTCTACTTCGTCAACGGGATCGAGGCCGACCGCAGCGCCGCGGAGCTCCGGCTGCATGCCGGAGACGTGGAATGGTGGGACCTGCGTAGCTGGGCGAACGGCCAGATGAGCGTGCCGGTCGTGGTTGGCGCGTGGCCGAAGCCGGTGGAGGGCGACGTCCTCGTGATCTCGGATCGCGGCGCGAAGGACGCCGGGCGCGCTCTTGCACGCTCCTTGCACGCGAATGCTGGGCGCCACCGCGTGCTCGTGGTCTCCCGTCCTGTGGTCTTCCACGCCGAACGCAACGCCGCGGGAAAGGTGACGTTCACCATCAGCGCAGGCGATGCGCTGCGTCTCGCCCGCAATCCGAAGCTGGCACGGTTCCGCTACGAGGGGCTGCCGTGAGCCCGGCGCCTGCCGCCGCGCTGCTCGCCGCGCTCGCCGCCGCCGCGCTGCTCGCGGACCGCGCGGGGCCTCCCGCGGCGATCGCGCTCGTCCTCCTCGTCGTGTGCCTGCGCGCGCCGGTCCGGCGCCGCTGGGTCTATCTCGCCGGCGCGCTTCTCGCGTCGGGATCGGTCCTCGTGCTCTCGCCGTTCCTCCAGAGCGCGGGGTCGCATGTCTTGTGGAACGGGCCGATCGTGCCGGTGCTGGGCTCGCTCGACGTGACCCGCGAGGAGCTGGCGATGGCCGCGATGCAGGCCTCGCGGCTCGCGGCCGTCTCGCTCGCATTTACCGCGTATGCGCTGCTGCTCGACCACGACCGGCTCGTGCAGGCGGCCGGATTCGCGCGCCGCTCGACCCTGGTCGTGGCGCTGGCGACGAGGCTCCTGCCGACCCTCGAGCGCGATGCCGCCGGGATGCTCGAGGCGCTGCGCGGCCGCGGCGTGGCCGTCTCGGGCGTTCGCGGCCGCGCGACGTTGGTCTCGCCTCTCCTCGCAGGGTCGCTCGAGCGGGGCCTGAACCTCGCCGAGGCGATGGAGGCGCGCGGCTACGGCCGGCCCGGTGGAACGCGCCTTCCGAGGGCTCGACGCGCCGCGTTGGACGGAGTGGCGCTCGTAGCGGCGGTCGTGGTGGTCGTGGTGGGGGCGCTGTGGCTCTAGCGCACGTCGACCGCTTGACGTTCTCGTACCCCGACGCGGCGGCGACCACGCTCCGCGACGTGTCGCTCCGCCTGGAGCCCGGTGAACGAGTCGTCATCCTGGGTGGGTCCGGATCCGGGAAGTCGACGCTGCTGCGGGCCCTCGCGGGGCTCGTCCCGCACTTCCACGGAGGAAGGTTCGCCG
>JAWVDL010000322.1:0-7009 GCA_033857355.1 Gaiellaceae bacterium
GACGGGGATGTTCGAAGGCTTCACCGGCTACCTGCTCCCGTGGGACCAGACCGCCTACTGGGCGAGCGTCGTCGGGATCAACATCAACGGGACGGCGCCGTTCCTCGGGCCGTTCATCGCCCAGTTCCTGCGCGGCGGCGCGGAGATCGGGCCGGACACGCTGGCACGCTTCTACTCGTTGCACATGCTTGTCATTCCCGGCGCGCTGTTCGGGTTGATCGGGCTGCACCTGTATCTCGTGATTCGACTCGGCGTCTCGCCGAATCCGTGGACGCAGAACGCCGCCGGTTCGAAGCGAGACGAACCTGCACCGACCGCGCGCAGTGGCCTGACGCGCCCGAGCACTCGAGGGAAGGCGGAGTAGATGGCCGACCTCGACGACCGGCGCGCGGGCTTCAAGCGGTACAAGGAGGACGTCCAGAAGCGCGGGAAGCCGTTCTACCCGTACGCGATGTTCCACGACACGGTGATGAGCCTCGTCGTCGTCTCGGTGATCATCGCCCTCGCCTGCGTCTGGAAGTACACCTCGGGCGAGTCCCCGGAGCAGGTGGGCTGGCTCGGCCCGCGCTACTCCGAGCCGGCTGACCCCGGGACGACCAACTTCGTCCCGCGGCCGGACTGGTACTTCTACTTCCTCTTCTATCTGCTGCGGATCTTCAAGTGGCCCGAGACGGTCATCCTCGGCACGGTCGGCGTTCCGACGATCGCGCTCGTGCTCTTGCTGGCGCTTCCGTTCATCGACCTGCGCCGCGAGCGGCGGCTTCTCCGCCGGCCCGTCGCCCTCGTCGCCGCCGTGCTGGTCGTCCTCTCGATGGGCGTCCTGACCTACAAGGGAGCAACCGCAAAGGAGGCGCTCGCCAGCGAGGTGGTGCAGGCCGTGCCGAGCTGGGCCAAGAAGGAGGGCTTCGCGGGGAACGCGCAGGCGGTCGCCGGCGCGAAGCTGTTCGCGTCCTCCGGGTGCACCGCGTGCCACACGTACCTCGGAACCGGCTCGTCGAACCTCGGCGCCCCGGAGCTGACCTCGGAAGGGTCGAAGAACAAGGGCCTCCAGTTCCAGGTGAACCACCTCAAGTGTCCGTCGTGCGTGAATCCGGGCTCGCCGATGCCCTCGTTCAAGAAGTTCAGCGACGCCGATCTGAAGAAGATCGCGACGTTCCTCGAGGCATCGAAGGGCCCGAAATGAGCGCGGCGTCGTGCGCCCCCTCCTCCGCGTAGCCGGCTCCCCGGGCCTCTCGTGACGGTCGAGTCGGGCCGCCTCGCCGCCAACGAGGTGCGCTCCATGTTCGACGCGATCGCGCGTGTCTACGACCCGATGAACCGGATCCTGACCGCGGGGCTCGACGGGCGCTGGCGCCGTCGGACGGCCGAGGCGGTCGTCCGCGGGGGCGACCGCGTGCTCGACGCCTGCTGCGGCACGGGCGATCTCGCGCTCGCGGACGCGCGCGCGGGCGGGACCGTGACCGGGCTCGACTTCTCGGAGCCGATGCTCGAGCGCGCGCGGCGGAAGTCCGCCTCGATCCAATGGATCCAGGGCGACGCTCTCGCACTGCCGTTCCCGGACGGGTCGTTCGACGCCGTCACGGTCGGCTTCGGCGTTCGGAACGTGGACGACCTCGAGCACGGACTGGCCGAGCTCCGCCGCGTGCTCAGGCCCGGAGGACGCGTCGGCATTCTCGACATCACGACACCGCGCGGCGTCCTGCGGCCCTTCTACAGCGTCTGGTTCGACCGGGTCGTGCCGCTGCTCGGGAAGGTTCTCCCCGGCGGGACCGCCTACACCTACCTTCCGGCGAGCGTACGGCGCTTCCCAGGCGCGGAGGAGCTCGCAGGGCTGATCCGCGCGGCGGGGTTCGAGCAGGTCGGATACCGGCTGTTCGCCGGAGGCATCGTCGCGCTTCACACGGGAGTCGCTGCATGAGCGCGGCGCCTTCGGTCGGTGAGGCTCCGGGACTCGACGCGTACCTCGCGGAGCTGGAGACCCGGTTGCAGGCCGCCGTGGCGAGCCATCCCGGCCTGGTCTCGGTCGTCGGTGCGGAGGCGCTCTCGGCCGGCGGCAAGCGGCTTCGTCCGCTGCTCGTCTTCCTCAGCTCCGATCCGCAAGGCGAGCCGCCCTACGCCGCCGGAGTCGCGGTGGAGCTCGTCCACATGGCCACGCTCGTCCACGACGACCTGATCGACGGGGCCGAAGTCCGGCGAGGGAAGACGGCGGCGTGGTCCGAGTACGGTCCGCTCGCGGCGAAGACGGTCGGCGACTATCTCTTCTCGCGCGCCTTCGCGGAGCTTGCGGCGACGCGCGATCCTGCGAACCTCGCCATCCTCGCCGACGCGTGCCTGAGCCTCGTCCGCGGGGAGGCCATGCAACGCAGGCAGCTCCACGATCCCGACACGCCGGTGGAGGCATACCTCGAGCGCTGCGGGCTGAAGACGGCCAGCCTCTTCGAAGCCGCGTGCCTCCTCGGCGCGGGGCCTGGTGGACGCCACCTCGGCGCCTTCGGCCGCGCGCTCGGCATCGCCTTCCAGATCATCGACGACATCCTGGACTGCGCCGGGATCACCATCGAGACCGGCAAGATCGCGGGCACCGACCTACGGGAGGGGACGCCGACGCTGCCGCTGATCCTGGCCGCACGCGAGGACGAGGTCGTGCGCGCCGCGCTCGCGGGCGGGCCGCTCGACGGCGCGCTCGTTCGGGTGGCGGAGACGGGCGCGCTCGAGCAGGCCCGCGATGTCGCGCTCGACTACGCGAGACAGGCCCGCGCCTGCCTCGAAGGCGGCCCGCGCAGGGCGGAGCTCGAAGCCCTCACCCACCTCGTGATCGACCGCGAGCGGTAGCATCGGCTGCAGCGTGGGCGTCCTCCCAGAGCCAATCGAAGAGCTCCTCGGCTCCGTTCTCGTCGCCGAGCTCACGGTCCTCGATCCCGAAGGCGGCCTCGTCACGCATCCCCTGATCCCGTTCTACGACGGGGAGCTGATCTACCTCACGTCGAGCGTCCTCTTCTCGAAGAAGCTCGAGCACATCAAGGCCAACCCGAAGGTCTCGCTGTCGATCACCGATCCCGTCGCGGTCACGGTCGAGCCCTTCCACCGGGCGACGATCCAGGGCGACGCCCGGGTCGACGACAGCGACCTGCACGCCGGCTGGGAGCGAGTGCTGCCACTGTGGCGCGAGAAGGAGCCGGCGATCGACTTCTTCCTCGGCAAGCGCGTCGCGCTGCCCCTCTTCTTCGAGCGGGCGGTGATCGAGATCGTGCCGCGCCGGGCCTTCCTCTGGGAGGACGGGCACACCGATCGCGCGCCGCAGGTCTTCGAGCTCGCCGGAGCAGCGGTTTGAAGCCGTCGCCCGAGCTCCTCGCCGGGCTCGGCGAGCGCTTCGAGCACGCGGTCATCGCGTTCGTCGACGACGAGGGCTATCCGCTGTCGGTCGCGACCGAGTTTCGCGCCGATCCGGAGCGTGGCATCGTCACGCTGCGCGCGGTGGCCGGCGACGAGGTGCAGCCGCCGCTGGACGAGCAGGTGAACGTCGTCTTCAGCCACATCCGGCCGCAGCCGGGCATCGGCTACGACGAGCGAAGGTACGTGTCGCTCTGGGGCAAGCTGCAGCGCGCCGACGGCGAGCTCGTGCTGTCGCCCGAGCGCGTCCAGGGGTGGGACGAGCAGGAGATGCCGTTCTTCGAGCTCAACGAGCGCGGCGTCCCGCAGGCCCGCCGCTATTTCGAGGCGCTTTCGGCCGAGACCGGCCGCGAGGTGAAGCCGAAGCTCTCGCGCGGCTGGCTCTTCCTGCGGACGACGCGGCTGCCGTTCCTCACTGCGACGTTCGTCCCGGTGCTGCTCGGCATCTCGATCGCCGCGTACCGCCACGGCTTCAACTGGTGGGTCGCGCTGCTGACGGTCGTCGGCGGCGCGTGCGTCCACCTCGGGATCAACGTGTTCAACGACGTGTTCGACACGAGCAGCGGAGCCGACGCCGCGAACGTCAACCCCACGCAGTTCAGCGGCGGCTCGCGCGTGATCCATTACGGCCTCGTGGGGATGCGCTCGATGGCGCTCCTCGGGACAGGGTTCTACGTCGTCGGAATCGGGATCGGCGTGCTGCTCGCGGCGCTGCGCGGATGGGAGCTGCTCTGGGTCGGCGTCGCGGGCGCGCTGATCGGCGTCTTCTACACGGCGCCGCCGCTCAAGCTCGTGCATCGCGGGCTCGGCGAGATCGCCGTCGCGGTGGGATTCGGGCCGATCATGGCGCTCGGCGCCTACTTCGTGCAGGCCCGGCACTACGCGCTCGAGCCGCTGCTCGCGTCGCTGCCGGTCGCGATCCTGATCGCGCTGATCCTGTACGTGAACGAGATTCCGGACCGGCCGGCCGATGCCGTAGCGGGAAAGCGCACGCTGCCCGTGCGGCTCTCGAAGGAGGCGGTCGTCCGTGGCTACGACGCCGCGGTGCTGCTGACGTTCGCGCTCATCGCCGTGTTCGCGATCACGGGGCTCACCGCCCGCCCGACGCTGCTGGCGCTCCTCGCTGCACCGCTCGCGCTCCCGGTCCGGCGCGCCCTGCGCGACTCGTACGACCAGCCGTACGCGCTGATGCCGGCGATGGGCAAGAACATCCAGCTGCACCTCGCGACGGGCGTGCTGCTCGTCGCCGGCTACGTGATCGCCATCGTCGCCGACCACGCTTTCACGAACCCACCGTTCTTCCTCAGCTAGGTTCGGATCCTGTAAATCAGCCGGTTTCCAGCCGGTTCGTCGGCTACCTTGGCGCGGGGTCATGCGCCGCCGCGCCGCCATTGCCGTACTGCTCGCGCTCGTCGCACCGGCGGCTGCACGCGCTCAGGGTGACGATCGTTCGCTGCTGATGCCCGGCGTCTCGTACACGCGCGACGTCGAGTTCACGCCGCACGGCCCGGTCGTCGTCCACGTGCTCAACGCGCCGAGGCCGGGAGGCCTTTACGGGCTCAAGCCCGTGCTCTCGAACGACCTGATCGTCGGCCGCGAGACCGTGACGTCGATGGAGAAGCGCGCGTCCGGAGGCGCGACCGTCGCGGGCGTGAACGGCGACCTGTTCAACTTCCGCGACGGCCACCCCTCCGGCGTCCTGATGCGAAACGGCGTGCTCGACAGCCCGCCGCTCGCGGAGCGCTCGTCCACGGCGATCACCGCCGACGGGACGATCCGCGTCGACCGCGCCCGTTACATCGGCTACTGGCGCGGCACCGGTCAGCGCCGCGCGCTCAACTTCAACCAGCCGCCCGGGACGAACGGCGTCTCGCTCTACACCCGCTCGTGGGCGCCGACGACGCCGCCCTTCGGGGACACGACCGAAGCAATCCTGTCCGGCTTTCCCGACGCCCGCCCGAATACCGACCTGACCGGGAGCGTCGTCCAGATCAAGACGGGCGGGAACACGCCGATCCCGCCCGGCGGGGCCGTGCTCGTCGCGCGAGGCTCGAGCGCGTCGAAGCTGACGGCAGAGGCTCCCGTCGGGACGGTCGTCACCGCGCGGCTCACGTTCAACGTCGACTGGAGCGCCGTCACGGACGCGATCGGCGGCGGCCCCGTTCTCCTCCGCGCCGGCAAGCCCGTCTTCCGCGCGAACGAGGGCTTCACCGCCGGACAGCTCGCACCTCGGAATCCGCGCACCGCGGTCGGACAGCGTGCCGACGGCCGGATCGTGCTCGTCGCCGTGGACGGCCGGCAGCCCGGCTACAGCGTCGGGATGACCAACTTCGAGCTCGCGCTGACGATGATGCGGCTCGGCTGCGTGACGGCTTCGGGCCTGGACGCGGGCGGCTCGACGACGATGGCCTTCGACGGCGCGCTGCTGAACAGGCCGTCCGACGGCGCCGAGCGGCCGGTCGCCGAGGCGCTGCTCGTCACGTACTACGGCGTCTACGTGCCGTTCCCGGGAACGACGGTGCTCTCGCCGAACGGGGACGCTGTCGGCGAGAAGCAGACGCTCGCCTACAAGCTCGTCCGCCCGTCCAACGTGAGCGCGACGCTGATTGCTCCGGACGGCTCGACCCGCCCGGTCGACGCCGGCTCGCGCGCGCCGGGCACGTACAGGTTCACCTGGCCGGGCACGCGCGCCGACGGATCGGTCGAGGCCGAAGGGAAGTGGCGCTTCAACGTGAGTGCCACCGACACGAGCGGCCAGTCGTCCAGTGCCGATCGCCTCTTCACGCTCAACCAGACGCTTGCCAATCTCACGTTGAGCACGACTGCGACCACCGTCCGCGCCGGCCTGCGGGGCACGGTCACGCTCGCGCATCCGGCGAAGGTTGCGGTGACGATCCAGACCGCAAGCGGGATCGTCGTCCGCCGGCTCGCCCGTGGCGTGGATCTCCAGCCTGGGACGTATTCGTATGGCTGGAACGGCCGGCGTGACAGCGGAGTGCGCGCCTTCGGCGGTCGCTATGTCTTCCGCGTCAGCGCGACGAACGAGTTCGGCACGGTCGACCTGACCAAGCCGTTCACGGCGCGCCGCTAGGCGCCGACTCGGCGACGCCGTTTCAGGCCGGGCAGGCTTCGCCTGCGCGGCCGTCTGAACCGACCGGTCGAACCCGTGGACGAAAGGACTGCGGCCGCTAGGCTGCGCCCTTGTGCCTCTAGCCAGCATCAGCGGCCACGTCACGTCGCTCATCGGGAACCACGCGGTCTACGCGGTTTTCGGTCTGATGCTGATCGACGCCGTGTTTCCGGCCGCGAGCGAGCTGGTGATGGTCTACGGCGGCGCCGTCGCGGCGGGAGCCTTCGCGGGCCAGAGCGTCTCCGGGCTGAACTCCGGTTTCGAGTCCTACCTCGCGATCGCGCTCGCGGGCACCATCGGGTACCTGCTCGGATCGATCCTCGGCTGGGGAATCGGCCGCTACGCGCGGCCCTTCGTCGAGACGCACGGCCGCTGGATCCACCTCGGCCCGAGTCAGCTCGACCGGGCCGAGCGCTGGTTCGACCGCTGGGACGACTGGGCCGTCCTGATCGGACGGGTCACCCCCGTGGCGCGCTCGTTCATCTCGAT
>JAWVDL010000323.1:0-2893 GCA_033857355.1 Gaiellaceae bacterium
CCCGGACGGCTACCGCGAGGCGCTCGAGTTCCTGGTGGCGAAGTGAGCGAGCGCCTCGACCGTCTGAAGCGACTCCTCGAGGAGCCGTTGCTCGTGACCGACCAGGTCAACGTCAGGTACCTGACCGACTTCAACAGCGACAACGTCGCGCTGCTCGTCGAGCCCGAGCGGGTGCGGCTCTTCACGGACTTCCGCTACGCCGAGGGCGCCCGGGGGACTGTGAAGGACATCGAGGTCGTCGAGACGCAGCGGTACGTCTACGCCGGCGTTGCTCCTGTCCTCAGGGGACGTGTCGGCTTCGAGGCGGCCGTCGTCTCGTACGCGAATTACGAGGTTCTCCACGGTGGGCACGCGGAGCTCGTTCCGCGCACCGGCCTCGTCGAGGGCCTGCGTGCCGTCAAGGATGACGGAGAGCTCGACGCGATCCGGAAAGCTGCGGCGATCTCGGACGACGCCTACGAGCGCCTCTCGCGCGAGCAGTTCATCGGCCGCACCGAGCAGGAGCTCGCCTGGCGCATGGAGGTGCTGCTGCACGAGTGCGGCGGCGAGCGCGCGTCGTTCGACGTGGCGGTCGGCAGCGGGCCGAACGGAGCGTTCGCGCACGCCGACCCGACCGACCGCAAGGTCGAAGCGGGGGAGCTGGTGGTCGTCGACTGCGGGACGACGGTGCGCGGTTATGCGTCCGACTGCACGCGAACGTTCGCCACGGGCTCGCTCCCCGACGAGCTCAAGCAGGCCTACTCGGTCTGTCTGGAGGCCCAGGAGGCGGCCCTCGCGGGCGTGCGCGCGGGCGCGACCGGTGCGGCGGTCGACGCGATCGCGCGCGAGCGGATCGACGCGTCACCCTTCAAGGGTCTCTTCGGCCATGGGCTCGGCCACGGCGTGGGCCTGCGCATCCACGAGGCGCCGACGCTGCGTCCCGAGTCGAAGGACGTGCTCGAGCCCGGCAACGTCGTGACCGTCGAGCCGGGTGTCTACATGCCCGGGAAGGGCGGAATCCGCATCGAGGACCTCGTGGTCGTTACCGAGGGCGACGCGGAAGTGCTGACGCACTTCTCGAAGGACCTGATCTCCGTCGAGTAGCTAGCCTGCCCGCGCCATGGCAGAGCAGGTCAACACCAACCAGTTCAAGAACGGGATGCACATCGAGCTCGAGGGCGGCGTCTGGCGCATCGTCGGGTTCCAGCACGTCAAGCCCGGCAAGGGCGGCGCGTTCGTCCGCACCAAGGTCAAGAACATCGACTCGGGCGCCGTCGTCGACCGCACCTTCCGCGCGGGCGAGAAGTTCGCGCGGGTCTACACCGAGACGAAGAACATGCAGTACCTGTACGACTCGGGCGACGACGTCGTGCTGATGGACGAGCAGACCTATGAGCAGATGAATCTGCCGCGTTCGCTCGTCGCGGACGAGTTGCCCTACCTCCAGCCAACCTCGAACGTGCAGCTGCTGATGGTCGGCGGCAAGCCTTCGGGCATTCAGCTCCCGAGCTCCGTCGAGCTCCAGGTCACCGACACGGAGCCCGGCGTCAAGGGCGACACGGTCTCGAACGTGACCAAGCCGGCGACCCTCGAGACCGGAGCGGTCGTCCAGGTGCCGTTGTTCGTGAACGTCGGCGAGCGGATCAAGGTCGACCCCCGCGAGGGCCGCTACATCTCCCGCGCGTAAGCCGATCGCTTCGCCAGGACGCTAAGGTCCCGCCATGCCTGCGCTGGCGGACACGACTGTGCGCCTGATGAGCCAAGAGCCGCTCGCCGGGCGGATGCCGACCGCGGAGCTGCTTCGGCTCGCGGAGATCCTCGACCGCGCGGGCTTCGCGTACCTCGAGGTGTCGGGCGGAGGTGTGTTCGACAGTGCCGTTCGGCGAGGCGTCGAGAGCCCGTGGGAGCGCATCCGCGCGCTCAAGGCGCGCACCAAGACCCCGCTCGGAATGGCGTTGCGCGGGCGCTTCCTCGTCGGCTCGCGGCCGGTCGAGGGCGACTTCATCCGCCGCTTCGTCGCCTCCGCCGCCGAGAACGGCATCGACGTCTTCCGGCTCCACGACCCGCTCAACGACGTCTCGAACCTGCGCGACGCGGCCGAGGCCGTCGCCGCGGCCGGGGGAGAGTTCGAAGCCGGGCTCGTCTACAGCTCCGGCAAGACCGGCGAGACGGAGCCCCTGCTCGAGCAGGCGCGCAAGCTGCCGGACCTCGGCGCGAACCGCGTGCTGCTGCACGACCCGACCGGCTCGCTGCAGCCGCATCGCGCCAGCGACCTCGTCGGACAGCTGAAGGAGGCTTCGGGCCTCCCGGTCGGGATCTACACCCAGGGCTCGGGCGGCAACGCCCTGGCCGCGGCGCTCGAGGGCGCCCGCGCCGGCGCCGACCTGATCGCGAGCGCGATCTACCCCGTGGCGCTGCTGCTCCACCGCGTCTCGGGCGAGAGCCTCGCCGAGGCGCTCGCGGGCCTCGGGCTCGACACGGGCGTGGACATCGACGCTCTGTGGGAAGGCGCCGACCTCGTCGACGAGCACATCGGCGACGAGCCGGTCACGCCGCTGGCGCCGAGAATCGCCGTCCGCGCCGCCGAGCACGACCTGCCTGCCGGGCTCGTCGCGGCCCTCGACCTCCATCTCGGCGCGAACGCCGCCGGCGACCGGCTCGAGGAGGTCCTCGTCGAGCTGATCCACATCCGCACCGAGGTCGGGTCGCCGCCCCTCGCGGCACCGATCGGACAGGTGCTCGCGTCGCAGGCGCTCCTGCACATCCTCTCCGCCCAGCGCTGGACGACCGTGGTCGACGAGCTGCGCGACCTGATCGAGGGCCGCTACGGCACGCCGCCCGGGCCGATCGACGCGACGGTGCGACGCGCGGTCGGGCTGCTCTCCGACGGCATCCCCGACGAGCCCGACCAGGC
>JAWVDL010000324.1:0-3026 GCA_033857355.1 Gaiellaceae bacterium
GACAACCCGAAGGGCTACCAGATCTCCCAGTACGACCAGCCGCTCTGCATTGCCGGCCGCTTCACCGTCCCGGGAGCCGAGCGCGACGTCGAAGTCGGGATCACCCGCGCCCACCTCGAGGAAGACGCGGCGAAGACCATCCACGTCGGTGGCGAGGGCGGCCGCATCGTCGGCGCCGCGCACTCGAACGTCGACTTCAACCGCGGCGGAACGCCACTCGTGGAGATCGTGACCGAGCCCGACCTGCGCTCGGCCGACGACGCGAAGCGCTTCCTCCAGCTCCTGCGCCAGACGATCATCGAACTCGGGATCTCCGACGCGGAGATGGAGAAGGGCACGCTCCGGGCCGACGCGAACGTCTCGGTTCGCAAAGTCGGCGAGGACGCCTTCCGCACACGCACCGAGCTCAAGAACATGAACTCCTTCAACTTCATCGCCCGCGGGATCGACGCCGAGGTGGCGCGTCAGATCGAGGTCTGGGAAGCGGGAGGCGAGGTGATCCAGCAGACGTACGACTTCAACGCGGCCACCGCGACGCTCTCGCCGCGGCGCCAGAAGGAGGAGGCGGACGACTACCGCTACTTCCCCGAGCCGGATCTCGTGCCGGTCGCGCCCGAGCCGTCGCTCGTCGAGCGCATCCGCGCCGAAGTGCCCGAGCAGCCGGGGTCGCGGCTCAGACGCCTGGCGGAGCCACTCGGGTTCGACAGCGCCCAGGTGCTCGTCACCGGCGGGCTCGACGGCCTCTGGAGGCGCGTCGTCGACGCGGGCGCGGATCCGGTGGAGAGCGCGAAGGTGCTCGCCAACCAGTTCGTGGCCGCCGGCGTCGATCCGTCAGCCGTGGACGCCGGCGAGCTCGCGAAGCTGATCGACGCGCGCCGCGCCATCCCTCGAGCCGCTTTCACCGAAGCGCTGGCAGCGAGCGGCGAGCCGGGCTTCACCGCCGAGCGCTACCTCGCCGAGGCCGCCGTAACCGACACGTCGGAGCTGGAGCCGCTCGTGGAGCGCATTCTCGCGGCGAACCCGGACCAGGTCGCGACGTATCGCGGCGGCAAGGAGGGCGTGCTCGGCTTCTTCGTCGGCCAGGTGATGAAGGAGACGCAGGGCAAGGCCGACGCGAAGGTCGTCAGCGAGCTGGTGCGGGAGAAGCTGAAGGCCTAGATCAGGCCGCAATAGCGTGCCGTGTTGGGCCAGGGATAGAACCCGCGACCCGAACGAAACGCGCGCTCGGCGACCCACATCTGCTCCACCGGCGTCCAGTGGTCCGCCGTTCCCTTCCGGCGCAGCAGCTCCCGCCCGTATGTGGACATGAAGCCGTAGTCCATCTGGAGCCCGCCGTAGTAAGGCGCGCCCGAATCGGTCCAGCGGCCCTCGAAGTGGTGGATGCACAGCCAGGCCCGCTTGTGCGGCGGCTTCTGGGCGAGGAGCTGCATGCGGGTCGAGTGCGCCTTCCAGAGCGGCACACGCTCGTCGAGCGGTGGGCGTGGCGCGGGCAGCTGGATCGTCAGCGGGCGGCCCATCAGCCTCTGCCAGTGCCACGAGACCTTGCGGTACGTGTCGATCTGCGCCTGGAGGTCCTCCGGGTTGACGAAGCTCGTCGAGTCCGCGGCGACGCTGTGAACGTTGGTGAGAGCGGCCGTGACCGCGCAGGCGCACGCCGCTGTGAGTACGAGTATGTGCCGCATGAAATCCCCCTGATCTGCGTGAAACGCCAGCGTGCGCCCGAAAAGTTGCCGCAGTCCGGACGCGCGTCAGGGGCTAGGACGCCCGACGGCGCGGAAGGTTAGCAAACGGATGATGCTGCAAGCCGGGGCTACGACACTGCTGTCTGCGCACGGCGGAGCCGCAAGGAGCCTGGACGCGCCACGAAGCCCGCGTACAGCGCGCAGGCTGCCAGGGCGATGAAGACCGCGCTGCCGCCGATGCCGAGCCCTCCCGCCGCGGTGCCCACGGCGGCCAGCCCGACCCCGAGCAGGATCAAGGCGTTCCCGAGCGGCCTGCGCCGCAGGCTCGAGACGGCGACCGCGACGACTGCGACCGTCCCGAGCGAGTTCCCGAGCACGGCGCAGAGGCGCGCCGGCACGAACGCGAACGCATCCTGCGCGTGTGGGACGCCTGTTCCGCCGATCGCACCGTGAAACGGCACCGAGACCGCGACTCCAACGGCGAGCCCGGCATACAGCAGCCCGATCGGAAGCGCCCAACGGCGGCCGGCGAGCAGGAGCGAGCCGACTCCGAGCAGCGGAGCGGTCAGGAGGCCCCCGAACAGGTAGTAGACGCGGAACGCGCGTCCGTCCCAGCCGTGAGCCGCACCCCACGCGAGCGCCGCGGACGCGACGGAGTAGCAGAGCAGCGACGCGGCCCAGGCGGCGAGCTCGGGTGCGCGGCGCGCGCGCCAGCGCCCGAGGAGAGCGCCGGCAAGCCGAAGCGTGAGCAGGGCCGCACCGAAGGCGAGCAGCACGTCCATCGGCCGCCAGGGTAGTAGCCTGGGCGTGTGCGCACCGCCGCGCTCGTTCTCGTCGCGCTGCTGCTCGCAGCCGGAACCGCGGCGTCTGCGCGGCCGCGCGATCATGCTTCGGTCGCGCTGAGCATCCTGCCGCCCGGCGAGAACGGCGGCCTCGACTTCAACCGCAACACGACCGACCAGGCGAAGCTCTACGACGCGCTGACTCCTCTCTGGGACACGGTCACGAACCGTGACCTCGCGCGGCTGTTCAAGCCTGCGACGCTCGGGCTCGCCGGCGCGCAGCCGACCCGCGTCGAGACGCTGCCCCGGCCGGGCGTCCGGATCCTCCGCGACCGCTTCGACGTCCCGCACGTGCGCGGCAGGACGCAGGCCGACGTGATGTACGGCGCGGGCTGGGCGACCGCCGAGGACCGCGGCCTGCTGCTCTCCCTGATCCGCGGGCCGTCGCGGGTCGCCGCGCTCGACATCCCCGGGATCGACCCCATCGGTCTGGCCCTGAGTGGACGATCCTTCGTGCCGAGCGCGCAGACCGAGGCGTACCTCGCGAAGCAGGTCGACGACC
>JAWVDL010000325.1:0-2562 GCA_033857355.1 Gaiellaceae bacterium
CCCCACAACCTCTCCGAGATCATCAACGGCGTCGTCGCGATGATCGAGGACCCCGACGTCGACGTCGAGCGCCTCTCGCGCCACATCAAGGGCCCCGACTTCCCGACCGGCGGCTTCATCGTCGGCCGCTCGGGCATCCGCGACGCCTACCGGTCAGGCCGCGGCCGCATCGTCATGCGCGCGCGCGCCCACATCGAGGAGCTCCGCGGCGGCAAGAACGCGATCATCGTCACCGAGCTTCCGTACGGGGTGAAGAAGGGCGGCGAAGGCGGCGTGATCGAGAAGATCGCCGAGCTCGTCGAGAGCAAGGTGCTCACCGAGATCCCGATGACCGACGACGCGCTCGCGGACCATTCCGACAAGGATGGGATGAGGATCTACATCGAGCTCAAGCGCGAGGCCATCCCGCAGGTGGCGCTCAACAAGCTGTTCAAGCACACGCCGCTGCAGACCTCTTTCGGCTACAACGCCGTGGCGCTCGTCGACGGCGTCACGCCTCAGACCCTCTCGCTGCTCGAGATGATCCGGTACTACCTCGACTTCCAGCGCGAGGTGGTCACGAGGCGCTCCAAATACGAGCTCCGCCGCGCCGAAGAGCGCGCGCACATCCTCCAGGGCTACCTGATCGCGCTCGACAACCTCGACGCGGTCATCGCCTTGATTCGCGGGGCCGCCGACACCGACGCGGCGCGCGACGGGCTGATGACGCAGTTCGAGCTGTCCGAGGAGCAGGCTCAGGCAGTCCTCGACTTGCGGCTCGCCCGGCTGACCGGACTGGCCCGGAAGGAGGTCGAGGACGAGTTCTCCGACCTCCAGGAGCGCATCGCCGAGCTGCGTGCGATCCTCGGCGAGCCGGCGCGCATCGACGCGCTGATCAAGGAAGAGCTGCTCGAGCTCAAGTCGATCTACGCCAAGAACGACGACCGGCGCACGGAGATCGTCGCCGCCGAAGAGGACCTCGAGCTCGAGGATCTGATCGCGGAGGAGGACATGGTCATCGCGATCACGCGCTCGGGCTACATCAAACGGCTACCCGTGAGCGCTTATCGGGAGCAGCGCCGGGGCGGAATCGGCGTCATGGGCATGCAGATGAAGGACGACGACTACATCGAGCACCTGTTCGTCGCCTCCACGCACGACTACATCCTCTTCTTCACCTCCGTCGGCAAGGTCTATCGGCTGAAGGTGCACGAGCTGCCGCTCGGTTCGCGTCAGGCCCGCGGCAGCGCGATCGTCAACCTTCTGCCCTTCGCGCAGGACGAGCAGATCCGCGCGGTGATCCAGACACGCGACTTCAAGGACGCCGAGTACCTCGTGTTCGGCACCAAGCGCGGGGTCGTGAAGAAGACCAAGTTCTCCGACTACAACACTCCGCTCAAGGCCGACGGAATCATCGCGATCAAGCTCCGAGACGGCGACGAGCTCGTCGGCGTGCGTCATTCGTCCGGTGACGACGACGTGCTGATGGTCTCGCGCAAGGGCCAGGCCGTGAGGTTCCACGAGAGCGCGACGCGCCCGATGGGCCGCTCGACGGAGGGTGTGCGCGGAATGAGCCTGCGCGAAGGCGACGAGGTGATCGAGATCAACATCGCGACGAACGACGCGGACCTCCTGGTCGTGACCACGAACGGATACGGGAAGCGCACGCGGATCGACGAATACCGCCTGACCGGACGCGGAGGGCTCGGCGTGAGGACGATCAAGCTGACCGAGGAGCGCGGCGAGCTCGTCGGCGCCCGCGTCGTGCGCGACGGCTACCAGGTGATGCTGATCTCGAACGGCGGCACCGTGATCAAGATCCCGGTCGAGGACGTGAAGCGGCTCGGCCGCGCGACCCAGGGCGTGATCGTGATGCGGCTCCGCGGCGAGGAGCAGGTCTCTGCGCTGGCGCCGGTGGTCGAGAGCGACGAGGCCGAGGACGAGCCCCTCGACGAGGATGTCGCTCCGGCGGCCCCCGAGGGCTCGACCAACGGCTCCGAGCCCGACCCGGCTCTCTAGATTCCTCTTCGCAAGCCGTACAGTCACTCGTTCGAGTGATCGGTTGCGGGCCGACTCGTCCCGACATGGAAAGAGCCCCTCCCCTGGGTTCAAACCGATACGAGGACTGTTCGGGAAAGGTGTTCCTGATGGCCGTAACGAGACATGTCGACCTGCTCGAGCCGATCGACCTCGCTCAGCACCTCGGCAAGGTCGAGCTCTATCTCGGGCAGGTGTGCCAGATCGCCGGCATCTCCAAGATGCAGCTGGACTACTGGACGAACAAGGCGCAGATCCCGACCAAGGGCAAGAAGCAGCGGATCTACGACATCAACGCGCTCGAGACCGTGATGCTGATCAAGCAGGCCAAGGACAAGGGCCTGAACCTGGGCGCTGCGATCGACGCCGCCCGCACGTTCCGCGTGCTCGCGTCGCAGCAGAACTCCGAATAGCGCTTACTGCTCTCTCTTTGGCCGTGCGGCTCGCAGCGCGGCGGCCGCATCCTCGGGCGGCAACGCATTGAGGTGGATCCCCGCGCCGAGCTCGATTCCCGCGGGCACGGCGAGCCGGGGGAGGAGCTCCAGG
>JAWVDL010000326.1:0-6083 GCA_033857355.1 Gaiellaceae bacterium
CCGGCGCACGACGATGGCGTGCGTGACTGATTTGGTGTGCTGATGCATCTCGTCTCAATGTAGGGACGCGATCGGATATGTCGAGTTAGCGGGCGTTACGAACCCGTTACAAACCGTCCTCAGACCAAAACGGAGTGGCTTCGGACGTGGGTCCGGTAAGGGAGCGCAGACGGACGCGCGAGTCAAGCTCGCACGTCCTGAAACGGCGCCGCCCAGTCGGCGCCTAACGCGAGCTGATGGAACGAGACGAGGCCGGAGACGCCGACGCCCGCGAGCCTGAGCGCGCCGGGCCGGTCCCGGAGCGCGCGGTCGAGGAGCCCGCACGCCAGCTCGGCGATCGTCTCGGCGTCGTCGATCGCCACGCGCATCGTCGTCGAGCGGCTGCGGATCGAGAAGTCGGTGTACCGGAGCTTCGTCGTCACCGTGCGGGCGGTCTTTCCCGACTTGCGCAGGTGCTCGGCGACCTCGCCCGCCATGCGCCGCACCTCGTCGTGCAGCCGCTCGCGGTCGGTCAGGTCGCGCTCGAACGTCTCCTCGACGCTGATCGATATGCGCTGCGTTCCGAGCTCGAGCCCGCGCGTATCGATCCCTCGGGCGCGGTCGCGAAGCAGCTTCCCGACCTTTCCCGGCAGGAGCCCGCGGAGTTGGTCGTCGGTGAGGGCCGCGAGCTCGCCGCAGGTCGCGATCCCCGCCACGCGCAGCCGCTCGTCGGCCTTCGGCCCGACTCCCGGGAGCTTCCGCACGGCGAGCGGCGCGAGGAACCGCGCCTCGGATCCCGGAACGACCACGGTCAGCCCGCCCGGCTTCCGGCGGTCGCTCGCCACCTTTGCCACGACCTTCGCGGGAGCCACGCCGATCGAGCACGAGAGGCTCGTCGCCGCGGCGACCGCGGTCTGGACCGCCTCCGCCACGGCGCGGGCCGCGAGGAAGTCGCGCGCGACCTCGCCGAGGTCGAGGTAGCCCTCGTCCAGGCCCGTGCGTTCGACCGTCGGCACGACCCCGCGTACCGTCGACCACACGGAGCGCGAATACTCGCGGTAGACCGAGTGTCGCGGGCGGACGAAGGTGGCGTGCGGGCAGCGCCGGAGCGCCTCCGCGCAGCTCATCGCCGACTGGATCCCGAACTTGCGGGCGTGGTAGTTGGCAGTCGCCACGACGCCGCGGCCGTGCGGGTCGCCCCCGACGACGAGCGGCCGCTCGCGCAGCTCCGGGTCCTCGAGCTCCTCGACGGCGGCGAAGAACGCGTCCAGATCGAGGTGGGCGAGGATCACGGCGCAAGGGTACGGCCTCGGTCGGAAGCGGCACACTACGCAGGTGGTGCGACCTCTCGTCCTGCTTTCCGTCGCGGTTGTCTTGCTGGCCGCTTGTGGCGCCGAGACCGCGGCCAAGCCGCCGCCTCCGCCGGTCCGGGTCGCGAAGGTCCTCGCCGCCCGAAAACCGTGTCGCGGTCGGGAGTACCGTCCACTTCGGACCACGACGACCGCTTATGCCGCCGTCGTTCGCCGCAGCGCCGTCGCCTACCGCCGTCCGGGCCGCGCCCGAATCGCGCGCTTCGGCCGGCGCAACGCCAATGGCGCCCAGACCGTCTTCGGCGCGTTGGGTGCCGTGGTGACGGAAGGTTGCGCGCCGATCTGGTACCGCGTACAGCTGCCCATGCGCCCAAACGGGATCGTCGGTTACGTGCGGGCCCGCGACGTCGAGCTCCTGCGTGTTCGGACACGGATCGAAGTCGACATCTCCCGTCGCCGCGTGACGCTCTTCAGGCGCGGTAAGCCCGTCCTGTCGGCCACAGCCGCGGTTGGATCGTCCGCAACCCCTACGCCCATCGGCCGCTACTACGTCAACCAGCGGCTGATCCCGATCGACACGTCCGGTCCTTTTGGGCCGGGCGCGATCGGGGTCTCGGCATTCTCGAACGTGCTGACGGGTTGGACTCAAGGTGGGCCGATCGCCATTCACGGGACGAACAGGCCTTCTTCGATCGGTCAACCGGTCTCCAACGGCTGTATTCGACTACCCAACCCGGTCCTCCGCAGGATGTTCGCCGCTGCGCTGGTGGGGACGCCCGTCGTAATCCACCCATGAAGCGCACGCTGCTCGTGGCCGCCGCTGTCGCCGTCGCCGCGGTCGTGGCAGCGATCTCGGCCCGCGCGCTGTCTCGGCCGGACCCCCTCGTCCAGGCGGAAGCGGACGGCTGCAAGCGGAACAACACGCTCATCTACGAGCACCAGGCGCCGAACTGGGCGTACGTCAACGACCGAGACACGTCGGCGTCCGATGCGCCACCGGGGCCCGTCTGGCTGGCAGGCACGGTCAGCTCGCAGAAGCAGCCGCTCTATCCCTCCCACCCGACCGGCGTCGACAACCCGCTCTCCCACCTCTCCTACGACTTCAACTTCGACGTCGCGCCCGATCCGGAGTACCAGGTGCTGCTCGGGGGCAGCCCGACTCAGCGGACCGGCAACTTCGCGACGGAGATCGAGGATGTGAACCGGATTCACGTGGAGCGCGAGGAGGGCTCGTTTCCGCGCTGGGCGTGGCCGGACCGCGGTGACCGCGTGAAACTGCTCGGCTCCTGGGTGTGGGACTGCGACCACTCCGCGTTCGGCGAGCGCACGGAGATGCACCCGTTCCGCGCGATCTGGGTCGAGCGCCGCACGCCGACAACGAGCCCCAGCGCCCAGACGGAAGGGGATCTCTACATCTCGACCGACGGCACCCACGCGGCCCGGCAGGCGGACTGTGCGCACCGGACGAAGGGCGACGGGACACGGTTGCGCGCCTGCCTCGCCGAGCCCGACGTGCCTCAGGACGTGAGCGGCACCTACCGGTTCATCCTGCGTGTGCCGCCGAGGCCTGCCGGGTCGCGCCGGCTCGCGATCGCCGTAGAGGACGTGGGCAGCACGCAGAACACGCCCCGGCCTCAGGTGACGCGTAACGGTCGGGACGTGGTCGTCTCGATGACCATCCCTGCTCGCGCGGACCTCGCCCCGACTCGGCTCGTGGTCGCCCGCCGCTTCCTCGTTGCCTGGACGCCGCGGCCGCGGCCGGTTCGCCTTCGCGTGCGTCTCGACAGTCTCCTGACGCGTCGGGCGATGGACCCGGGCGGCTCGAATCAGTCCACGCGGTTGGGCCAGACCACGACTGCGCCGGGCGAGTGGATCGTCTACTGGAACCTCGGTAGCGCCTGGGGGCGCTGGCCGGGTGTCCTGGCGGCGCGCGACGGACGCACGTTCCATGGCAGCCAGACCGTCGACATCTACGTGCCTCGGGGCCGACCCTGGACCGCCCTGTTCACGACGCGCGAGTGCGACTTCGGCGCCCTCGGGAACGCCCTCGCGGCGAGAGGAGCCGTGGCTCCTTGTCCGCGCGACTCCGAGCTCGGCAATCTCGCCGGCGGCGATGTCCCGGGCTACGCGGTGCGGACGTTCTCCTCACCTGCCGCGAGCGTGGGCCGGCACGTCCTGAACTCGCGGCTAACCGGCTCCACGTGCCCGCCCTCGAACCGCAAGGGCTGTTACGCGGTGACGTTCACGGTTACGCGCGGCCGTTAGGAGGTAAGAGGTCCCCAAAGACCAGGAGGTGCCTGTGGCACGACAACGGACCGATCTAGTGAGCAAGCTGACCGATGCGGGCGAAGAGGCCATCAATCGTCTCCACGACGCTCCCGGAGCCGACCGGCTGCTTGCGGTCGCGACCAACATGCGCGATCGCGTCGACGAGTTGACCAAGAAGGTGCGCGGGATCGACGCGATGGAGAAACGGTTGCGGGATCTGGAGCGCCAGGTGGACAAGCTCAGCGGGGGCGCGAAGAAGACCGCCTCGCGGAGTCGCTCCGCTGCCAAGAGCGGGGCCTCGCGGAGCCGCGCCGCGGCGAAGAGCACGACCGCGAAGGCCCGCACGACGGCGGCGCGGAAGACGCGGAAGAAGACCTAAGCCGGAACGCGGAGCCGCAGAGCCTTCGGGACGACGTCGAACTGGACCGGCGTCGTTCCGGGCTGCTCCCCGTCGAGCTCGACCGGCAGCGGCTCCGGCGCCTCGACCGTGACCGTCGCACCGCGGAGGAGCTCGGCCTTCGGATGCGGCAGGTGCCTGCCCCTGTACGTCTTCGGCAGCGTCACGATCAGATCCCGCTTCGTGAGGTCGCCGATCAACAGGACATCGAAGAGACCGTCGTCCGGCTCGGCCTCTGGGGTCATCATCATCCCGCCGCCGAAATAGCGCCCGTTCGCGACCACGACGTCGTGCATCTGCCCCTCGCGAGTCTCGTCGTCCACCGTGACGCGCACCCCGCTCGTCTTCCAGCGCGCGAACACGGCAAGGGTCGCCCACGCGTAGGAGACCTTGCCGCCGAGCGCCTTCGTCGTGTCGTTGGCGCGCTGTGCGATCGCCCCGCTCATCCCTGCGCTCGCGATGTTCGCGAAGTAGGACTCGGCCTCGGTGCCGTCCCAGCGCCGGAAGCGCGCGCGCCCGAGGTCGATCTCACGCGTCCGGCCGTTCAGCGCCACGTTCGCTGCGCCTTCGACCTTCCGCGGGATCTCGTAGGTGCGGACGAAGTCCCAGCCCGTGCCGCGTGCGATCACGGCGATCTCGACGCCCCCGAGCCCGGCGATCCCGTTTGCGACCTCGTTGACCGAGCCGTCGCCGCCGACCACGACGAGCAGCTTCGCGCCGTCACGCGCGGCCTCCGCGGCGAGGTCGGTCAGCTGCCCTGGCTTCTGTGAGAAGAGCGTGTCGCCCGTCAGGCCGTGCGCCGCCGCCTCGCGCGCGATCTCGGGCCAGCGCCGTCCCGTCGACCCGTTCGCCGACGCGGGGTTGACGAGGAAGACGGTCTCAGTCAGCGGTGACGGTCGCGAGCGCGACCCGCGTCATCCGGTCGACCGCGGCCCGGAGATCGTCGTCCGAGATCCGCTTGAACTCGCCTTCGACGACGATGTCGCTGACGGTGAGCAGCGCCCCGGCCTGAACGCCCTTCAGCGCTGCGATCGTGAACAGGATCGCAGCCTCCATCTCGACGGCGAGCACGCCGCGCTTCGACCAGCGCTCGTACTGGCCCTCGTCGCTGTTGTAGAAGACGTCGCTCGAGACGATCGGCCCGACGTGCATCGGCTGGTCGAGTCCCTTGGCGGCGTGGACCGCTCCGTGGATCAGGCCCCAGTCGGCCGTCGGGCAGTGCGGCTCGTTCCCGACGTAATGAAGCGCGGTCGAGTCTGCCGGCACCGCGGTGAGCGCGACGATCAGGTCGCCGAGCTGGTGGTGCGGCTGCAGACCGCCGCAGGTGCCGACGCGCAGCAGCCGCTTGACGCCGAGCTGGATCAGCTCCTCCGCGACGATCGCCGCGGTCGGGCAGCCCATCCCCGTCGACTGGACCGAGATCGGCTTCCCCTCCCAGGTGCCGGAGTAGCCGAGCATCCCGCGCTCCGCGTTCCGCTGGACGGGATCGTCGAAGTACGTCTCGGCGATGTACTTCGCCCGCAGCGGGTCCCCGGGGAGCAGGCACGCCTCGCCGTAGTCGCCTTCGTTTGCCCGCACGTGGATCGGCACGACGCGGAACCCTACCGCGGCGTTCGTGCAACATGGGCGCGTGGCGTCGCTGGTCGAGCCGGATCTCCGGCAGATCCTCGCGTTCTGTGCCGAGGCTCCCGTCGAGCGCGTGTTCCTCGAGGACATCGCGCGGCGCGGGCTCGGGCGGTTCAATGCGTTGGAGCGGGACGACGGAAGCCTTGCGGCGCTCTGCCATGCGGGCGCAAACGTCGTCCCGTCGGGAGAGGGCTGTGCCGCGTTCGGCGCGGTGACGATCGCCGGGCGCGCGCGGATGATCATCGGCGAAGAGCGGGCCGTGGCGGACCTGTGGAAGCCGATCCGCGGCGGCATGCCCCAACCGCGCGACGACCGTCCCGGCCAGCCTGTGTACGTGCTCGACGAGGCGCCCCAGAGCGGGGAGACGGGCTTGCGTGCCGCCGAGCCCGGGGACTTCGATCTGCTCGTCCCCGCCTGCGCGGCCGCGCACCGCGAGGAGATCGGAATCGACCCGCTCGAGCGCGATCCGGACGGCTTCCGCTGGCGCACTCGCGCCCAGATCG